>NZ_SGTV01000030.1:0-33976 GCF_005435035.1 Halorubrum sp. SD690R
CCGCTGTGTCGGCTTTTTATCTTCGACCTCCGCGAGAGCGTCGCGGAGGTCGTCAAGAGTGGCGGCGTCAAGCGTGGACATACTTGCTAATCACACTCTAACCTAAAGAATATTTAGCTGACAGTATAAGGTTCACTCAAAATCCGCAACTAACCGATCAATGAGTTGATTGATCGGTTCAAGCGCCTTGATGCGAGTGGCGAACTGCCCTCCGACAGTTTCGCCAGCAGCAAGTTCGATATCCACGTTCAACTCTAGGGTATTAGTGCTCTCTGACCGTCCAAGGATCCGCACGTTGTGACGCGGTACAAGCGACTGTAGTTCATTCTGAATAGAGTCCTCATAAAGGGCATCGTAGACACTATCCTGATTCACACCGCTGGTCCGCTTTAATATTATTTCCGGAGAGCCGGTCCGGAGATTATCTTTGTCGATTTGTAGTTCATATACCACTAGCGGTGTCTGTTCTTCACTCGATTCCTCGGTTTGTAGCACCCACTCGTCACGGTACGCCCGGGCATATTTTTGCCCGGCCATGTATGTGTTCCACCGCGGACTACTCACGTCGGCGAAGTCATCTTCCCACGCAGCCAGTTCTGCTTTGATGACATCCTCAAACGCGGTCTGAACCTCGTTAAGTGCCTCATTGTGATCGATCACAAGCTGCGCCTTCTCACGCTGATACCGTTCTTGTTCCGTCATGTTGAGTTCATCTTCGATCGTATCGAGAAAGTCCGCTAACTGTGCACTGCTTTTTACCGGATATCGACCGCGGTTTCCGTTCAATACTGTCCGGACCTCATCGACAACTGCCTCCCAGTCCAAAGGTACAAACTCATCACTCGCCGGCAGCGGTGTCGTTGACGGTGTAAGGTAGATGTAATGCCGATCATCAGGTTCGAAATCACTCACCGTGAGCGACCCAATCGACTCAGACGCCGCGTACCGCAGTGTCTGCTCGTCAGACTCACCCGAGTGCGATTTGAGTTCGACGCAACAGAACCAGTCACCAGGCACCCACAGCAGGAGATCAGGAACACCATCATCAACGGAGATTTGCGACTCAATCTCAACTGCCGAAAGGTGATGGCTCCGCGGCGATACTTTGCTTTGCGTAGTCTTTGAAATTGCGTCGAAAAACGCCTCTAACACGTCAGTCTCCATCCCATTCGGCGTTGCCGGATCTAGAAAATATTCCAATAATGCTTCCCACGACGTTTCCGACCGCGCTTCCCCAAGGATCGACAATACCGACTCAGGAGCCGACGGCGACTGTGGAATCTGCTGAACAGAGCCGCTCAACTGCTTCAATTGTGATTGTATCGCCTCAAACGATTCGTCTTCTGATTGGACCAATATACTGCGGTAAGACTATCGATACAAAATAGTTTGTGCCATCGATGCCACAAAAACCATATCTAGATGCTCTTCCAACTTCCATAACTAGATGTTCGTTTTCCAGAATTCTATCCAGTAACGCTTGGGCATCGGTCTCACCGAAGGGGGCGAGTCCGGCTACACCCTTTCGAATTAGTAGGATTCTCATCGGTCAATACGCAGGCACGTTCTATCGGCTTATCCGGCTGTAAATTCACGGAATAAATGTCGTGGCAGCTCTTCTATGCCATCCTAGGAACAGCATTAGTGGCCCAATGGTCTCGTCAAAAAATATGATGGCGATACCAGTGTACCAAGTCTCTACGAATCACCGGTGACAGACGCCTTCATTCCTCTAGAACTCATCCGACAAGCTCCCGACTGGTTGCTTCTTGGAGGCTCAACTGGCGTGGGCGTCTCCCCATTACCTCAGTCTCACATTCAACAAGGACACCACCAGCGACAGCAGCGTCCTCTCGATAACACGCTCTCGTAGTCACTGCCCATAGCGCTGGCAGCACCTCATCGAGTAACGGCCATGGTTCTGTGAGTTCCAGCAGGACATCGCCAGCGAACCCGACGTCCTCTGGTGAGACTGGTCCATCCGGGCCATGATGATCTCGAGCTGTCCGTAACGCTCCGGCCGCAGCGTGGACGTCGTTGCTAACGGTTGGATCGCTCACCCATTGCGGGTAGATATCCTGGTACCGTTCAGGCAGTTCTCCGTCATCTCGATCCGTCTCCGCAAACGACAGCTGGAGCCGGTAGCCAGCATCCGTCATCGCGACGATTCCAGCATCGACGAGATCGGGAAGGTGATCACGAAGCGAGCGAGCCGACACGCCGGCTCTCTCGGCGAGTGCTGACTGCGTCAGGAATTCTTCAGCGCCGGCGAGTGCCACGAGGGCCTTTCGCGGCGTTGACGACGCATCCCGGAGGACCTGCTCTGGTGACAGGGCTGCGATGATGCGCCGGAGCTCGACAGAGCAGATGTGTCGCGTCTCAGCTTCAGGCTCCAGGGCACGGGCGACGCCGTTCGCGATTGCGAGTGGTGACCGACACAGTCCGTGAAGCACCGATACCGCCTCTGGAGTTGTAAGCAGATTCTTCGCTTCAAGCGCTTCCTCAAGCAGATCCCGATACTGGGCCCGACTCGTCGATGTCTGGACGGGGACGCGGACACCGATCTCGGGGGCGTCATCCCGGATGTCCATCGGCGAGACGTTGGATCGAAGCTTCTCAGCGAACACGTCCTGGCGGTCGCCGTAATCGGCAAACAGACACCACGAGCCGATGAGTTCGCCGAACGGCTCTGCGGCGTTGACATCGACATCTAGTGACCACCGAAGGACCTCCTCACGATCCTCAAACAGTTGCCGAAACACCGACGCCATTCCGTATTTCGACGCGATCGCCGAGTTGATTCCAACGAACTTCGCGATAACTGAGAGCTTCTCGTCGGCAAAATCGCTCTTGAACCGGGGCATCCGACCGATTCGGAGGATGTCCACACCGGCGAAGTCCAGTAACCGGGTCATTACGCCAATCACGCCGAGTGACTCAGTGAGAATCTTCGTCCGAAACGCCGTTCGAGAGTTGTACTCGCGGTACTCGCCGTGAGTCATGTCCCGCGTCATCTCGCAAATCTCCTCGAGAACAGCTTGTATTCGGTCGCCAAACTCATCGACATCGTCGACAAGTTCGTCTTCGTCAGCGATCCATCCGAGGCACGCACTATTCTGGAGGATATTGGGTGCCTCTTGGAGCAGCCGGCGGAAGTCACCATTCTCGTCGAGTCGCTCGGCAGTGAGCAGATTGTCCCAGACAAACCCGTCACCCAACGAACGAGCAGTACAGACTGCCCACTGCATCGGATTGTCGACTTCGGCGGCCACAGCGAGTCGATTGTTGTCCCAGTCCATGTAGCGCCGGGGAGCTGCTCGATCGTCCCACTCGGAGACCGCCGCATCGACGGTTGCGACGCCATTCTCGGGGGTCGCCGCGACGGCGGCCTGATACGTGGAGCGAGTGAGCGGTTGGATGGTGTGGAGTGTTGGGAGGCGGTCGCGGCTCCACCCGGTCCCCCCCTCACGTGTGTGCGCGGGTCTAGACTCCACATTGTCGGCAGATTTTCCGGTCCGACTCACAAAATTCTGAAGGGGTTTTTGTCGCGTTCCAGATCGGCCGATTTCTTCGAGGAAACGCACGCCAGCCGGGCGAATTGCGACTTTGCTCCCGTCGCTGGTCGCGATACGATCCGTCACGAGTTCGTGTTCGCGAAGCTGGCGTAGGTGGTACGCGACGTTGTTCCGAGACTGGTCGGGGTCATCGTACGGAGCAGCCTCATAGAGCGCCTCGTAGCCGGCTGTCTGGCCGGCTTCCGCGCCGATACGGGCGAGGGTTGCGACAACCTCACCGTCCGTCTCAAGCGCCTCACACGCAGCCGCAACGTGGTCGTCGACAGTTCCGTGAGCGCGCTGGCCTGTATCGCATTGTGAACTCACATCGAACGCTGCCACGTCCGGGACGTTCCCATCCAGTTCGTCGATGTCGATCTCCGGATCATAACTCCAAGCGAAGCGCCGCATCCAGATGGACGACTCAAACACAATCCGGACGTCCACACCATGACCGAGCCAACTGAGCAGTTGGACCATCTGCCGGCGTTGGTCGGCGTGGCCGATCTCCCGGAATGACTCATCGATCCGCACGGTGAGCGTCGGCGTATGGGCTACGGCTGCGAGCAACGGCTTCACAACTCGGCGAACATCCGCAAGCTCACCAGGGAACCCGATGCCAAGCGGGCCGAACTCCGAGCTCCCAAAGCTCTCGAGCAGTTCGAGCGCCTGCTGATGCTGCTCGGACTCGACGTCTTTACACAAGCTCAACAGCGTCGACGCAACGATCGATCCGTTCAGGCTCTCTGCGTCTGGAAGCGCCTCTCGGTCGACTGTCCCGAGCTGATCGTCGATAATCGATTCAAGCGTCTGCCAGGCGGCCCCATCAGCGACACCACCGACGAGTTCGCGCACGGCGAGCGCAATATCGGCTTCGAGGACCCCAACAAGACGCTGCCAGAGTTTACCCGGCCGACTCTCCTTCTCGAGGCGGACTGTCCCCGACGACACAGCCGGATACTGCTGGACCACCCAGAGACCTGCGTCCTCATCACAGCGGAGATCTCCAAGCTGACGAGAGCTGTGATCGGATTTGTCGGGTGTCTCTTGCTCCGCAGTGTCAAGGTGCTGATCGTCTGAGAAGGCCCCTGTAAGCACTTGTACGCCGAGTGGTTGGCCGACGAGGTCGCGGTCCCACTCGTCTTCAAGATCGGCGTAGCGGCCAACCTCGTCGAACTCAGCGCTGGCGTTACGAGTATTCGCGAGAAGCGCCGCCCGTTGCTCAACAGCGTCCTCCCACGTGTCCGCTCTCGCTCGACGTCGCAACTGGCCATCTGAATACTGACTCCCACACCGGGGGCACTCATGAGTGGTAGCAGCGCCACCACTGACGGCATCCTCGATGACCCAGTGTTGGCTACAGTTGGAACAGCCAACGACAGCGAAGCGACTCACGCCGCTGGCACACCTCCATGAGCCGGGTGGTCCTGCATAGTGCGCTCTCCGCGCACGTGCTCGACGCTACGGCCGAAATCGGATAATCGGCCGTTTCAGAGGCAGCAGAGAGGGTTATCGGCGAAAGCCGGAGATGACTCTCACCACCGCAACCATTAAGACCACTTCGGAAGAAATGAAGGATACGAGTTGATCCTTCGGACGGGTGCCAGCCTGTCCCTTCCAAAGCGGCCCCTGCTGCCAACAGGGGAACTTCCCCCCTTTCTAAACATCGCCTAGCCGTGCATACTGCGATATTGCGCCGGCCTCCGTCTTAATACTCACGCCGGGCGTCAGACATACATACAATTACTGTTATTTTGTCGCGGTACCCGCATTCAGGCGGTTTACACACCGCTAAAGCGGGTAACTGGCAATTGTCATGGGTCCCATGTGGGAGTCCTCCTCCGAATCCATCCAATTAGCATCCACGCACTCGGATACAGCTGTGAGTTCTGTAGGTAGCCTCAAGCATTTAGCGTCCAACGGTCTCACTACGAATATGTCGTTTCGGGTCAGCTGGCACAATCTCCTTGAGCGGTTAGATGACCTCCCGGAAGGAGCGACGCTCCGGACACCACTCTCGAACGACCGGTTTCAGATAACTGGCGTCCAGGAACACCGTGTCATCATCAGATTCTCGGATAGCGGTGAGTCGCGACCGCTTCAAAAAGACCAGTTCGAGACACTATATCGACGTGTCACCGACGCTACCGATGGGTTCGATCTTGATCGACTCCCACCCGATGCGGATCCATACCCGACAGTATTGAGTCTCCATCCACGATTCGAGGTGAACGACGACCGAGGTGTGATCATCGAGACCGAAGCGCCAACCACCTCACTGTTACTGGACGAGGGGCCGTCTTCTGACCCTACTCCAGACGAACGGACAGAACCCGACCTCGATGTCTACGCGGACGCGCTCTTGCTCGTCGACGCGCTGGAACGCCACGAGGTTACAGCGCTCGAAGGGGTGGAGACAGGGACACTCATCGACCTGTATACATTGCTCTCGGATGTTCAACGGAACGCCAACGACCTCCGCAAGGAGATCGCGGACACGCTCTTAGATCGACTCCATCACGACCGACCGGTCTCGGGATCGTACGGCTCGGTCCAGCGGACCGCTCGGACGAACCGCTCGCTCAAAGCCGACGAGGAGGTGCTGGACACGCTCGAATCAGCCGGGATCGACCGTGATCGGGTGGTGAGCGTTGATCGCGGGAAGGTTGACGACGCCCTCGAGGTGACTGATGTCGCTGAACGCGACGTCTACGAGATTGAAGAAACTGAGTACGTTCGGAAAGCCGAGGTGGACGAAGATCGCAAGGAGACACGGCTCCAAGGGCTGAAAGACCAACTTGCGGCGAGCGATGCTGACGACGCCGACCAGCTTCGCGACGAAATCGAAGAGCTCGAATCGCGGATCGAGGAACTGACCGAATTCAAGTCTGGACAGTCGTATCACACGCGCTCGAATGCCGACCGGTGAGTTGGTCTGGCAACGTGACGAAAAGAACGAACAGGCTACGGCTGAGGTCAACCACGACGCAAGGGCTCCAGAACCGTTGATTGTCGCTGGACTACGACCTTATGTAGCATTTGATCGCGTTTTACCCTAGTTTAATACATAAGGGACCGCCCCCGCTGCGTGGGTTAATCCGAAAAACGCCCGTTGCGGGTCTGTTGTGGGACCGAGTGGGAGAATTAGCACAACAATCACGGCCACTCTCATAACGAGTGTTAGCGACAGAAAGAACGATTATAATGGAGACACGTTAGCTGTTGGAATATGAGTGCGTCACAGGGTGAAACCGATCTCTCGGCGGATGAACGTGCGGGTCTTGAACTGGTCCGTGAGACGGGTGGGATTCACCAGAGCGACTTTTGGAAAGAGCTGGATGTCTCTTCGCGAAAAGGAAGCCGAATAGTCGAAGCGCTTGAGAGTGCCGAGCTGATTCAGCGCGAAGAAGCTGTGTACGAAGGTCAGCGGACCTACTATCTCGAACCAACAGCATCTGATCGTGACTTTTCACTGCTGATGGCGGGTGATATGCTCTCGCCATTTATCGGTGAAGAAGAGATCGATCCGCAGGCAGACGCCTTCTCCCAATGGCTGATGAACCTCACGTACGAGGAAGAGTGACTCGGCTCTCGAGGGCTTCTGACGGCTCTTAGTCACCAAAACTGAGCCACGATGGCCTTAATTCGTCTCACCGGAAGAGTTTGCCACCGCGTTGTTCATCCAGTTCGGTTATCGTATCATCCTCGGTGAGACCATCAACGATCATTTCAGGGCGTGCCGCAAGCGAGTAGCGGTAATGGCGACCACCGCGCTGGCCGCGGTTGATCTCTTCCATCTTCGCGACGCCGTTGATCACGAGGTCATTCAATAGATCGCGGACCGTCCGGGCGGTGACCGTATCAGTCTCTGCGAGCCGTGCAGCGTGTTCGTACCACGCGTAGAAGGCGTCCATCTTCGCGGGTAGTTCGCCTTCGTTATCGAGTGCAAGCAGAGTGTACGCAACGAGTTTACCTTGGGGCGATAATGATGCAATTTCGCTCACAATCGCGCCCTGCTGGATCTCCTCTTCGGCCTGCCGGACGTGCTGTTTAGTAACGATATCGTCATCGCTGGTGCGCGCCAGGTCGCCAGCGGTATACAACAGATCGAGTGCTGTCCGGGCATATCCAGAGCGCTTCGCGGCGAACGCGGCTGTTATCGGAACCACATCGTCAGTCAGCACGCCATCATGAAACGCGTCGGCGGCACGATCTTTGAGGATCGTTCGCAGTTCGTTCGCATCATACGGTGGGAAATGAATCTCGTGTTCACAGAGCGTCGATTTTACTCGTGGATCCAGCGAGTCGCGGAACGTCGAGTCGTTCGTTATTCCGATGAGTCCGACTTTCGTATCGTCAGGATCGACAAATTTCGCAGAATTGCGATTGTTACACCGCCCGAGCTTGTACAGGACGTTATCACTCGTTCCGATATTGTCAATTTCGTCTAGTGCGATTAGAACGTGCGTGGTGTCAGCCTTGCGTAACTCGTCGAACAGCATGTCGTACACGTCCCCCTCGGGGTAGCCTGTCGTCGAGATACTCGATCGGGGCGTCGACTCCCGGAGGACGTTCACGAGATTCACAGCGACCTGATAGCTCGTATTGAGGTCACGACATTCCATTTGGACGGCCGTCACGTCGACATCGTCGACGCCATCGGCGTCCTCGCGAACACGATCGAGCACGAGATGGGTGCCAACAGTCTTCCCGACACCGGTCGGTCCGTAGACGAACACGTTACGCGGTCGCTTTCCACGAATCACTTCGGAGAACATCTGGAGGTAGCGATTCAACACCTCATCGCGTTCGAGGACGCGGGACGGATCGTAATCGTCCCGGAGCACGTCTTCATCGAGGAAGATTTCATCCTCGGGCGTGAGGTGACCGAGATTGTCCATATCGGTTTCATACACAGATACCATATAAAACCGGGGCTTCAACTGTTTCGACTGACCTACACAGACACTCCACCGTTTCGAGTGTTCCAGGTGGAACAAGTAGGGGGTCGGTTTCGGATGGATATTCGAGACCCTGTGCGACGCTAACATTTATGACAAATGTCTGCGTACCACATCCGCAAACTGTTTTTTGTGAGTGTAGTAGAATAAGAGAGGACGTAATAGATACTCGATCAGCTGAAATCGTACGTAACACTCGCCACTGTCTACTTGAACACTTGAAATAGTGGAGTGTGAGTGGTCCCGACTGGTGTCTCGTTTGTTGGACGCACTGTTCTGACGGCGAACTGGCCTGGACAGAACCGACAGCAGATTGTACGCAATCGCGTTGGTGGTTATATTTGAACACTTGAACGGGTGGTGTGTAAGGTCGACAATTAGAACGGCTGTCTGGTCATCGGAGACACTTGAAGACGTGGTGTGTGTGTGTGAGATCAGCTGGGATTTCAGCGTCGATCGCTGTCGGCGTACAGCTCGAAACACTCGAAGCGCCGGAGGGTGAGGACAGAGACAAGCGAGGTGCCATCGCAGAGGCCGGTGATCTCCTCCTCCCTCCCCGGTGGTTGGACGACATCTCCGAGGGATCGAACCAATTGGATCCCGTTCTCGTAGTCAGTCGTCACTCGGCACCCTTCTTCGGCCTGCTCAACGGCCCCTACGCTTGGATGTGCGAGCAGTTGGAGGGCGGCTCGAACCTCTTCGGTGGTTGGGATATCGTCCGAATCCTCCATGCCCACGACGATCCACCGGACATCCTCCGCCGTCTCCACGGGACCGTCGGCACGATTGAGAGCTCGGATGACCGCAAGAAGAGTCTCTCCAGCATCAATCCGGTCCTGGATGTACTCATCGAGGAGGTCGAGTCTGTCGTCCTGGAAGGCTCCCGAGCGTGTCAAGAGCGCCAGTATCTCCTCGGGTGGGACGGCACACTCGTCTCGGCGATCGAGGAACTCGACGAGGTCGTCGACGGCGATAGTTGTCAACTCGGTCGTCTCAAGAACTCATTGACCGAAGCTTCGTTTTGCAGGGCTTTGGAGGTTGTAGACATAGTCTCCAAACCCTGCTGCTTCGCACGTGAGACTTTCTATGATAGGCTCGGATCGTAATGAACTCGCGTCCGTGGAAGATGTCGAACTGGTCCCGGATGAGCGGGGCGATCATCCGGTCGTAATCGAACCCGACGGGGACGATGTGAGTCTGTATACGCTACGTCTCAGACGGGCAGGTAAATATCTCTCCGAGCGTCGCGGCACGGTGTTCGCCCCTCGCAAGCAGGCCGGACCGGATCCCCGCCGGTCGGTCGGATCAGCCCCCCGCCTGTCGGTCGGGACGCGTCACACCGTGTCGCGGTCGGTGTAGGTCACGCGGTGGGCAATCAGCCCGTCGGCGTCGACCGTGTGAAAGTCAGCGAAGCCGAACGCGACCAGCTCACCGCCCTGTCGCCCGCCGAACGTCCCGCGGACCGCCGCCGTGTCACCGTCGACCGCGATCGCGAGCACCTCGTGTTCGCCGCCGGACAGCGGTCTGTCCTCGCGGTAGAACCGCTCTAAGTCGTCTTTCCCTTCGATCGGGTCCTGCCCCGGCCGGTCGTAGACGACGTCGTCGGCGAAAAGCGAGAGCAGGCCGTCGTAGTCGTCGGCATCGACGCGCTCGTAGTAGCGGCGCACCGTCTCGCGGAGCCGCTCGGGGTCGGGTGTTACGTCGGCCGATGCGGTGTCGGGCGTCGCGTCGGAGTCAGATGTCGTGTTGGTCACGGGCGTCTGGACGGGCCCGCGAGTCATATGCGTTGTCCCGCCGGGCGGCGGCGGTCTGGGACGGGGGCCTTCGTCGGCTCGTTCGACCCGCGGGTCGCGCCGTTTTTTTCGCTCCCCCCCCGAGTTCGGTCCGCGGGGCGAGAGCGAATCCGTCGCGGGCGCTACGGTCATGCGAGAGCGTGCTGTACCGTCGCACGGTATGTCACAACAGGAGATCACGGACGAGCTGTACGTCAATTAGTACACCCTCGGGCTCGTCGGCCCCGACCAGGATTGGGCCGGGACAGTTGCCGACGGCGGCACGGTGACGACGTACACGCCGCTGGGCTGTTGGGAACCGATGATCACGCCGTCGTTTCGGGGCGGCCACGAGGTGACGCGGCTGATCCGCGCCGAGGGCGCGGAGGTCGGCGACACCGTCGCGATCCACATCCGCGACGTGGAGGTGACAAGCATGGCGACGAGCACGCGGTCGATGGACAGAACGCAGAAACGTGGTGGAAGCAGAACGGTCGCAAGGTGCTCACAGCAGTCGGAACCTACTCGCGCGGGGAACGCGGCTACCGCGTGGACGAAGCCGCGCTTCGGGCGTGTACGACGACCGCTCTTCAGTAGACTGGCGGAACCTGGAGTATTAGTGCCTCTGGTCTGGCAAAACGGGTATGTGTGAGAACCGTCCTGCCTTCGGCCAGTGGCTAACGGAACTTGCGGAGCTGGGCGTAATAGAATTCCGGCCCGAGCCGCTCGACAACATCGTCGAGCGGCGTCTCAAGACGGTGTAGGCAGAGAACTCCTGTCCAAACTGTGGCGCAGATAGTCTCCACGCCCTCAACGGCTCCGACCATATCTGGTGTGGCCACTGTGACTGGAAAACCACCTACACCATCCGTCTTTAGCTAATACTCACAATAATACTATCTAGCCGTGATCTGCGGTCGAATTTCGCTCGTACACCTCGACAAAACACTGAAAACACCAATCTTAGCGTTTCTAATCGCCTGGTTTCACGATGAACAGCGTCTCACCGGCTGGAATTGTCCTTCCCAACACCCTTAGTTATATTCTGAGATTTGAATATCACTATCAGTCTTAGCTAAAGACGAATGGTAGCCAGGTTAAGACGGTGTCATCACACGGTGTTCCGTCGGTATCGTTGCAGGTGTCCCAAATCGAGTTCTGGTTAGTACAGGCTAGGACGCTCTTCAGTCGACTGGCGGAGCCAGGAGCATTAGTGCCTCTGGCCCGGCAAAAGCGGGTATGCATGAAGACCGTCCTGCCTTCGGCCAGAGGCTATCGGAACTTGCGGAACTTGGGGTAATAGAATTTCGGGCCGAGCCGCTCGACGCCATCGTCGAGCGGCGTCTCAAGACGATCTGGGAAGAACGCTCCTGTCCACACTGCGGCGCAGACAACCTCCACGCTCTCAACGGCTCTGACCGTATCTGGTGTGGCCGCTGTGACTGGAAAACCACGTACACGCGAGGGACACCCTTCTACGATTCGGAACTCACCCCAGGTGAGTTCCTCATCGCCTTCATCCTCTACGCTGACACACTCCTCAGCATTACCCAAATCGCTGAACTCCTCTCACCGTGTTACACGACGCTTCACGACCAGCTCAGAGAGTTTGAAACCGCGTTCTGTCGGGGATTTCCGACTGTCTGGGAGCGTAATGACTGAGAAAAGGTTTGAAAGCTAATCGGCAAAAGAGGATTGAAGCTCTAAGAGATCCGTACACCAAGTGTACGGCAATCTAATCGTGTTTTCATATTCATCGTAGTTTCACTCGATTAATTTGGTGGGGTCCGAATTCATCGGTTACACACCTGAGAAAGACGGTTTTCGTGATGAGTATATAAACGACGGTTGGATGGTTTCACACTATCTGTAAAGTGAGGGTAGAAGCTGTCTATCGCTAGATCTCTGCGCTCGCTTACAGAGCTGATCTAACTCATTAATCTCCCAGACAGTCGATGGGCCAACACAGGTCGATGAAACACAGCAGGTGTGTTCGGGCTTCAAAGGCCAAGATCCGCCGCGGGAGGGGCTCAACCGCGGCGGGTCGCCCGAGGGTGGACGTACCCGCTGGAGAGGGAATCAGGGTGACGAACTGACGCTCGTCGCGGCGTGCCGCGACGTGCTTCGCGTGGTCTCAGCTCAGGAAGGAAGCGGCTATGAAAATGACCTTGGGCCAGTTATCGAGGAAGCAGACGACCTCTCCCAGCCGCTGGGAGAGGTCTGGACCGATGGACTGCCAGCTTACCGAGGCATGGAGCACGATCATCAATACGTTGTCCACGACGAGAGGTACGTCTCGGACGAAGGCGTCCACACGAACCAGGTAGAGTGTCTCTGGTCACTGCTCCAACCGTGGTTGGCGAAGTTCCGCGGCCTGTCCAAGCAGGGCTTGGAGCAGGCCGCTCGGACCTACGGCTTCCTCCGGTCACTGAACCTTACTGGGGCACCGATCCACAGTCTCGTGGACTGTATCGCTGTCAATGTATTCCGCTAGTTCCGCCAGTCTACCGAAGAGCGGGCTAGGATGACGACGAGCCAGATGTCGCCGGGGTCGAGGGGGCCCCCCTCGACACCCGGCAACGGGAGGGGAGTAATGACTTCTTCCGCTACGTCTTTCACGTCCGACGCCGAAAGAGACATGTCTAGGTCGGCGATTTTGAACACATTCAGATCCAGACACTTTCTCTTCATCAACTCGGCGATCCAATTCAGCTGATTACGCCGGTTGGGAAGTACCGAGTCTACTGCTACGGAAGCGACTCGGTCACGACGGTGCTGAACGAGAGTACAGCAGTCACCTACAACGCCGAGGAGAACCACGTCTCGGAGTACGAAGTCTGGGCGAAAACGCTCCTCCCCCAGATCGAGCTGCTGGCCAACGAGTCGCTGCTCAGCTACGAGTACCGCGGCACCGGGACCGTCGACGGCCGGGAGAAGTACGTGCTGAACGCGGCCCCGACAGAGCAGTACCCGAGCGACATCGAGATGTCGACGACGGTGTACGTCGACGCGGAGACGTACTTCCAGGCTCGGATCGATAGCGAGATCCGGACCGAGGAGTACACCCACAGCTCTGCGGTCGCTTCGAGAACGTCACGCTGAATGAGGCGATCCCCGACTAGATGTTCGAGCTCGACGTGCCCGCGAACGCGACCGATCCGACGGCGAACCTCGGCCCCGAGATCACAGACTACGGAAGCTACGACAATCTTGTCGCCGCCCCGAACGCGTCGGTGTCGGCCGCCGAGATCGGCAACGGGTTCAGCTTCGAGGAGGGAACAATCCTCGACGGCGAGAGCTACTACGCGGTCACGCTCCGCTATGATGACGCCGACCGGGCAATCACTGTCAACACGCAGGCCGAGTCGATCGGCGAGCAGAACTACGACGAACTCGACACCTACGAGGAAGTCGCCGTCGGCGATTGGCGGGCTATCTCACCAGCTACGAGGCGTTCACGCTGCTGCACTGGGAAACCGACCAGCCGTACACGCTGTACGGCGAGGCCAGTAACGAGACGGCGACCGACGTCGCAGAGTTGATCGTCGACGGGTAGCCAGCGCCTCCCCCGGCGATGCTCAGCCCTTCGAACTACCCCCGGTGTGGCCGACGCCATCGGGGCGAGATCGATATCCTTCCACCGATCACCAGCCGAGGCTCTCGGCGTCGTCGGACGCTTGGAACTCCTCGACGGAGCCCTCGAACCCGATCTCTCCGTTCCGGAGCGTGTACACGCGCTCGGAGCTATCGACGACGGCGGAGACGTCCTGCTCGACGAGAAGGACGGTCGTCCCCTCCGTGTGGATCTCATCGATCCGCTCGAACATCCGGTCGACGATCTGGGGCGCGAGCCCCGTCGAGGGCTCGTCGATCAACAGCAGATCTGGGCCGGGCATGAGCGCCCGCCCGATCGCGAGCATCCGGCTCTCCCCGCCTGACAGCGTCTTCGCCGCCTGGTCGGGGCGCTCCTCCAAGCGGGGGAACAGGTCGTATATCTCCCCAATCCGGGCGTCGACATCGCCGTCCCCGGTGTAGCCGCCCATCCGAAGGTTCTCACGAACAGTGAGGTCAGGGAACACGGCGTCGTCCTGGGGAACGTATCCGACGCCGGCGTCGACGATCTCGTGGCGAGGCGTCCGGGAGATGTCGTCGTTCCCGTACCGGATCGTGCCGTCGTGGAGCGTCGTCCCGCCGACGATGGTCCGCAGCAGCGTCGACTTCCCGGCGCCGTTCGGGCCGACGATGGCGACGAAATTGCCCTCCTCGACGCGGAGGGAGACGTCCTCCAACACGTAAAGGTCGCCGTAGCCCGCGGTGACCGCCGACAGCGAGAGCAGCGGGTCGCTCATGCCGACTCCTCCCCGAGGTAGGCCTCGACGACCCGCTCGTCGTTACGGACCTCCTCCGGCGTCCCGGACGCGATGGTCTGGCCGGCCTCCATCACGGTGATCGAATCACAGATGTTCATGATAGTGTCCATGTCGTGTTCGACGATGAGGAACGTCTGATCGCGCTCCTCGCGGATACGCTCGATGTAGCCGACGATGTCCGTCGTCAAGTCGCTGGGCAGCCCCGCCATCGGCTCGTCGAGCAGGATAAGGTCGGGGTTGGTCATCAGCGCCCGCGCGATCTCGAGCAGCTTTCGCTCCCCGACGGCCAGCTGGTCGGCCCGCTGGTCGCGTTTCTCCGCCAGTTCCATGTAGCCGAGCAGTTGATCGGCGTGCTCGACGGCGGCGCGTTCGTCCTCCGCGTACTTCTTCGGTCCCGCGGTCGCGGGCAGCAGCTTCTCGCCGCGGTGGCCTGTCTTCCCCACGAGGAGGTTCTCGAAGACGGTCATCTCTGGAAACGTCCGTGCCTCCTGGAACGTCCGCGTGATGCCAGCCTCAACGATCTCGTACACCGGCTTGCCGGTAATCTCCTCGCCGTCGAAGACGACCTTGCCGCCGTCCGGGTCGTGGAACCCGGAGATGGTCCGGAACACCGTCGTCTTCCCGGCGCCGTTCGGGCCGATCAGCCCCGTGATCGAGTTCCGCTCAACGGTCATATCGAACCCGTCGACGGCGGTGACCCCGCCGAAGTACTTGTGGAGGTCACGTACCTCTAGCAGCCCGTCGTCGCTCATGTGTCAGCCCCACGGAGCCCTTCAGGCTTCCACAGCAGCAACACCACCATGATCGTGAACGCGACCGCCGGCTTGTACGACGCCGAGATGAACGCGACGCTCACCTCCTGGGCGATGCCGATCGAGAGCCCACCGAGCATCGCGCCGTAGGGGTCGCCGATGCCGCCGAGGATCACGGCGGCAAACATCACCAGCAGCAGGCCGAACCCCATCGACGGCCGGACGACCGTGTTGAGGCCGATCAGCACGCCCGCGATGGCGGTCAGCCCTGCCCCGATGACCCACGTCCAGGTGACGATCCGCTCGGTGTTCACTCCTGAGGAGAGCGCGAGCGAGCGGTTCGACGCCGTCGCCCGCATCGTGACGCCGAGGGTCGTCCGCGTCAACAGCAGGTGGATGGCGATCATCAACACGAGCGAGACGACGACGATCGCGATCTGGACCGTCGTGATCCGCACGCCCGCGATGGCCATCGCCTCGGCGCCGCCAACGTCGAACCGTCGCGGGTCGCTCGACCAGACCATCTCGACGGCGTTGCGCAGGATGATGCTCAGCCCGAAGCTCGTGATCAGCAGCGAGAGCGCGCCGGCGCCCTCCCGACGGAGCGGGTAGAACACCACCCGGTCGAGGGCGAGCGCGAGCGCCACCGTGATTGGGATCGCCACGACAGCGGCGACGACGAACGGGAGGCCAAGCGCGACGTTCGCGACCAACGCCGCATACGCCCCGAGAGTGAGATACTCGCCGTGAGCGAAGTTGATAAAATCGAGGATGCCAAAGATGAGCGTTAGCCCGATCGCGGCAAGCGCGATGGTACTCCCGACGATGACGCCGTTGACCAAGAACTGTGGATCGAACGCCACCGGCTACTCACCTCCGTACTCGACGCGCTTGCAGTACTCCGCGTAGGAGATATCACGCTCCGGCAGCAGGCCGTCGGGCCGGTAGCGGATCGTGACGATCACGAGAGCACCGACGAGTATCAGCCGCAGCGTCGGGATGATGTCACCCAGCCCGTACAGGTCGGGGAGATACCGCGTCGCCTCCCGGAACGCGATGATGAGGCCGGCGCCCAAGATCGCGCCCTTGGCGTTCCCGCTCCCGCCGACGATGAGGCTGACCCAGGTCAGGAACGTGATGTTCGCCCCGAACGCGGTCGGGGTCAGCGCTGTCGCGTAGTGAGCCCATAGCGCGCCGGCGAGCCCGGCCATCACGCCGCCGACGACGAACGCCTGCATCCGGTAGCGGAACGTGTGCTTCCCGAGCGCGATCGACGCCTCCTCGTCGTCCCGGATGCTCCGGAGCACGCGGCCGAACGGCGACTGCTTCAGCCGTCGCGAGTAGGCGTAACACAGCCCGACCGCGAGCACCACGAGCCCGAGGTAGAAGAAGTCGTACGCCTCAGGCGGGATCACGCCCCTGAGGGGGCGATCGATCCCGTAGAGCCCGGCGACGCCGCCGGTCAGCCAGTTCTCGTTCATCATCACGTGCCGGAGGATCTCTGCGAGCCCGATGCTCACGATGGCGAGATACTCCTCGTCCAACTGGAGCGTGGGGATCCCGAGCAAGACGGCGACCAGCCCCGCAGCGATACAACCGCCGACGATGCCGACGACGACGGGCAGGCCGAAGCCGAAGGAGTACGCCTGCGTCGCGGTCGGCGACGGGATGGTCAGGATTGCAGTCGTGTATGCGCCGACCGCGAAAAACGCCACATGCCCGAAGTTGAGCAGGCCCGTCTCCCCCCAATGGATGTTCAGGCCGAGCGCGAGGACGGCGTAGATCCCCGCGACTGTGGCGACGCTGGTCATAAACGACAGCTGCTCGAGCATCAGAAGTCGAGCGAGTCTGCCGCGATCTCTCCCACCTGTTCCCATTCGCTTCCGGTCGACTGGAACACCGCGAACGACGACCGGATGTTCCCCTGGCTTGTAATGTCGACAGGGCCGCTCGCGCCGTCGTAGTCGATGTTCGTCCCGTTGTCGAGCGCGTCCGCGCCGGCCTGGAAGCTGGTCACAGTCTCACCGTCCTTCGAGACGGCGGGGATCTCCCCCGCTAGGTCGTTCCCGCTGTTGCTCTCGGCGGCCTCGGCGGCGAGCGCGGCCAGCATCGTGGCGTCGTACCCCTCCGGGGTGAACGGCTGCGGGCTCTCGCCTGCGCGGGACTCGTACTCCGCGGCGAACTCGTCGTACTTCTCGCCGCCAGGGAGCGGCCCGATCGCGTAGGAGTCCTCCAGCGGGGCGCCGACGTCGGCCGCGAAGCTGTCGGTCTGCATGTCGTTGGACAGCCCCCAGACGCCGCCTAGCCCCTGCTCGTCCCACTGGTCCAGAATGATCTGGCCGGTCTGGGTGCCCGCGGTCAGCGAGACGAACTCGGGCTCGTCCTGGAATGCTTCGGTCAGTTCGGAGCGGTACGAGCTCTTTCCCGGCGTGAGCGCGACTTCGGTGGTGATGGTGCCGCCCAGCGCCTCGAATCCCTCGATGACTGTCTGGCCGAACGACCGGCCCCCCTGGTTGTCGACGTACATGACCGCGATCTCCTCGTAGCCGTTGTCCCGGGCGATCCGTGCCATCGCCTTCCCGCCCAGCGAGTCCGACGCCGATGTCCGGAAGATGTAGTTGCCGCCGCGGTCGTCGAGGACACTCGTCCCCGCGGTCGGCGAGATGATCGGCACCTGACTCTCCTGGGCGATGTCCATCACCGCGGGCAGCGTGAATGAGGTCGGGCCGAGGATCGCGCTGGCGCCGTTGGAGTCGATCAGCTTCCGGAGCGCCGAGGTCGCCGTCTGTTGGTTCGCCTCCGTGTCCTCGGTCACGATCTCGATATCGGTCCCGTTCATCCCGCCGGCTTCGTTGATCTGGTCGACGGCGATGTTCATCGCCACCTCACTGGACTCGCCGACCCAGGCGACCTCGCCCGTGAACGGCTGGAGCATGCCCAGAACCGCCGTATCGCTTCCCCCGCCACCCATACAGCCGGCGACGGAGAATGCCCCCCCGGCGACTGCGGTCGTCTGTAAAAACGTGCGCCTGTCTACCTGTTTGTCACCATTAACCATGGCGAAGTGCACCGCGGTAAGGGTCTTTAAGCCTTCGATCGCGACGCGAGCTGGCGGCTGCTCGGTGGTTTTACCTTCGCTGGCCTCCCAGAACGAACGAACCCGTCGCACCGATGCGGCGAACGATTCACCCGAACACATGGCACCTACAACCGAGTTCGTCGAGGGGATCCTCGACGCCGACCAAATCTCGTACGGCACGGCAGAGCGCGAGCAGCGAGCGGCCGACTGGGGGACCGACGACGCAGACGCCGTCACCCCGGACGTCGTCGTGTGGCCGGAGTCAACGGCCGACATCGCCGCGGTGCTCACGGCCGCGAACGAACACGGGGTTCCAGTCACCCCCTACGCCGCCGGAACCAGCCTCGAAGGCAACGCTGTCCCCGTCGAGCGCGGCATCACGCTCGATCTCTCCGAGATGGACGCGGTGCTCGATATCAGACCCGACGACCTCCAGGTCGACGTTCAGCCCGGCATCTTTGGCGACGACCTCAACGAGGCTGTCGCCGACTACGGCCTCTTCGTCCCGTCGCTCCCCGCCTCCAGCGACATCTCGACCATCGGCGGGATGATTGCCAACGACGCCAGCGGGACGAAGACCGTGAAGTACGGCGAGGTCGCCGACTGGGTCCTCGAACTCGAAGTCGTCCTGCCGACCGGCGAGCTGATCACCGTCGGGAGCAAGGCCGCCAAGACCTCCGCCGGCTACAACCTCAAGGAGCTCGTTATCGGCAGCGAGGGCACCCTCGGTGTCGTCACCCGGGCCACGATCGAACTCACGGGCCGGCCCGAGCAGATCCGTGGCGGGCGGGCGATCTTTGACGACCTTGGCTCGGCCACCGCCGCCGTCGCCGACGCCGTCCAGTCCGGCGTCGACGTCGCGAAGATCGAGCTCATCGACGCGTTCAGCGCCGAGGTGTCGAACGCGTTCCTCGACACCGATCTCCCCGACTCGCCGATGGTGTTCCTTGAGTTCCACGCCAATCACAGTGTCGAGGAGGAGATCGGGTTCTGCCGGGCGGTGTTCGAGGCCAACGACGTCGCACGCTTCGAGATCGCTGACGATAACGCCGAGATGCGAGCGCTCTGGGAGGCGCGCCGCGAGCTCGCGGAGGCGTTCGAGCCGTACGACCCGGACCGCTCCCCGCTCACCCCTGGCGACATCACCGTCCCGATTAGCAGCTACCCCGAGATCATCGATTACGCCAAACAGCTCGAAGCGGAAAAAGGGATCCCGGTCGCCTGCTTCGGCCACGCCGGCGACGGCAACGTCCACTACTTCATCATGGTCGAGCCCGACGACCCTGAGTCGGTCGCGACCGGCGAAGAGATCTCCGAACGGCTCGTCGAGCGCGCCATCGAGCTCGGCGGCACCGCCACCGGCGAACACGGCGTCGGCCTCGGGAAACGCGACTACCTCACCATGGAGTACGACGACGCCGGCTTAGAGAGCATGCGCGCGATCAAGCGCGCGCTCGACCCAAACAACGTGCTCAACCCCGGGAAGATCCTCCCCGAGGAGTGAGCGACGGCAGTCGAACTACTCCCCGAGCGACTCGCCAGCGAGCAGCGTTCGAAGCTTCCCCGGCGAGACATTCCGGCCGGTGCTGGGGAGCATGTCCGTCTTCACACGGATCTTCGCCTCCATCTCCCGCATCGCCGCGAGGCTCGTCGCGGAGGTGCCCTCCGCGGGGGTCCCCGCCTCGGTCAGCAGCTCCCGAACGCCGATTTCAATCGCCGTCTCGCTCACGAGGCGGAACTCGTCGAGGCTCTCCCAGAGTGCGCCCACCTTCACCGCGAACGGCACCCGCGTCGCGACGCCTTCAGCGAACGTTTCCATCCGGTCGTGGGGTCGAGGTGGCCCTCTGACCAGGCCCGGTGTATCGCCGGTGCGGCCGCCAACTGGACGCCGATCACGTCGACGTCGGTGAGTTCTCCGACGGTGAGACAGTAGCCCGTCGCACCCGCCCCCCGCCGACGGGCGAGAACAGGTAGTCAACCCCCGGCAGTTCCTCGACGACTTCCAGCCTCGCGGTCCCGACGCCGGCGACCAGCGCTGGCTTGCTCGCGGAGTGGACGTACTGATACCCCCGTTCTGCTGCGAGCGCCTCGGCGCGCTCGCAGGCGTCGTCGAACACCCGGCCGGCGTAGGCGACCGACTGCCCGTGGTTGCCCGTGCTGGCGGCGATCAGGTCGGGGTCGTGGAACTCCTCTCCCAACCGCGAGATGACCGTCACTCCGTCGCGGACTTTGAACGCCCCCGTTGGGAGCGTGTCCGCGCGTTTCAGGTAGACGTCGGCGGAGGGTGTCATAGGACTCCCTCAACAGTCTGTAAAATACTCTGGTTGAGAACTATCGTATGAGACACGTTCTATGGGAGTATAATCAAGTTGCCACGGAACAACTCGGTCGGTATGGCGATCCTGCTGGTCACGGCGAGTATGTGTCAGTTATCGGTACCATGAGATTACTGATCCGGTTAACAAAAACACGCCGACAGTGAGCAACGCCCCACCTGTCCACAGCGATTCGTCGATCATGACCACACCGGCTACTGTCGCTGTGGCCCCGATCACGAACGCAAGAACTTTTCATACGCTATCTGGAATAAATGCTACGACGATATCAAGCAGCACCGCGAGTATGTCATCGATCATTCTGGGGGCGTATAGCATGTGGCTTTGACTCTCATTAAGAAGCGAGGTACTGTTTCAAACGAGCAAAGTGTCCCTACACTTGGGTGCTGGGAGGATGAGATTCGACCACCCACATTTGATCGATGGTATCGCCTGATCCCTCACTACCCCGACACTCTGTCGATGAATGTCTATTGTTCACTGTGTTGGCCGTTAAACCTAACTCAAGTCTGGAGATGATTCTGTGTAAGGTATGCGCCTTGTACTGAGCGATTCCTGTGTAGGTGTGAGAAGACTTCTATAACACCCTCCTAACGGTCAACGCGAACTCTTCGAGGCTCCTTAGCACAGGTAGTTTATGTGTCTGATGTGAGAATCGTTATCGGTGACGCGGATTCTCCAACCGTCTCGGTATCTCTCTCTAGTCCCACGGATATTCCAGCAGCCCTGAATCGGGCTGGCATCGATCACGTGAGTGTCCATGATCACCGACTCCTTGCTATCTATCACACGGCAATTCTCAATGTGACAACTGATCCGCACCAGATATCGGATGTACAAACACTCGAGGTCGAATGCTGGGAGGATCCAATTCCATCTCGTGCTGATGGAAGGTCGTCACAAGATATTCTTCAGGACTTCACCGACGTGTTTGACTCTGCCGGGGACTATTGAGAGATTCACCCGATGGCTCGACCCGATTAGCGCGATAATCGCGACTAATATCATAACTAGTGTTAGGTGTAGAAAGAACGATTATAACGGATATACGTTAGCTGTTGGAATATGAGCGCGTTACAGGGTGAAGTCGATATATTGGGGGACGAACATGAGGGTATTGAACTGGTCCGCGAGACGGGTGAGACTCACCTGAGCGGCTTTTGAAAAGAGCTAGATGTTTCCACGGAAAGCGGAGCCGACTAGTCGAAGCGATTTCGCGTCGTCGTCCGAAATAAGGACGCCGACGGCTACCACCTATACATGACAAATTTAGTGAAGAAGGAGTTCCATCCGGCGGATTTAGCGGGTATCTACCGCTGCCGGTGGGAAGTTGAGTTGCCGTTCCGGGAGTTGAAGACCCAGTACGAACTGGACGAGTTCGACACGAGTGACGAACACGTGGTGAGGATCTTATTGTACGCGGCGCTGCTGTCACTGTTTGTAAGCCGGGATTTGTTGGATCTGGTCACTGAGCAGGCGGATAATGAGCTTGTGTTTCCGACAGAGCGCTGGGCGGCGACCTTCCGGTCGCACGCCCAGCTCATTCTCCACGGGCTCGGTGAGTTCCTTGGTTACTCACCACCGCCGCTGCTCGACCGGCTGAGCGAAGACGCCCAAAAGATCCACAAGCAATAACCAATCTTACAAGAGACGCTCGCTACCGCCACACAATCGAGGTGTGAGCCCTAACTAAAAACGGATAGTGAACAGGTATAAGCCACCACCCATAACAATTCGCTCTTCTGTCGGAGATTGTTGATACGCCGCAGTACCTCACGCACCAAGTAGAGATGATTACGTAGATCACTTTAGACGGCGATTTCCGAATCGCAGGCGCAATAACGAAATCGCAAGAGGGCGCTCCATCAACAATGTGCTACACATGAGCGTAACAATTTATTCGCTCCATACATTCTTCAGATTGTGAGTGAGGAGGTCGAACTAAGCGATTGGGCCCATCTCGACCCGTGGTGGTCAGCATCTACGCAGACTAATCCGGCCGGTCAAGATCCCGACGTACTGCGAGTTCTTGACAAAGAGTGGATGACCGACTTGTGGGATGAGGTTGATTCGTGGTGGGAGGCCTATACGGACATCTCTCCTTTTGTTAGAGGTGAGGCTTCGGGGCGCGTACTCTCTATCGAGCAGCAGACTGACCTGTGGGATGAACTTGATCCTTGGTGGGATATATACACAGAGGTCGGACATAATAAAGCAAAGCAGATTGCCGAACTGCTTGACAAATCTAACAATGAGTGGGCGCAGTCTCCCGGACCATTTGACACTGACCCGTTGGCAGCAGACCTAAGCGGAAGGCAAGTCTCTCGGGGACCGGTTCAGCCGAACGGTGAGGTTGAGTGGTCACGATGGCTTGCGCAACTGTTGCGCCCGTCTGCGGCGCTCGTTACGGAACTGTTCGGCGTGGTGGTGTCCAAAGCACCGAGTGGAGTTGTCCGGGAAGAACAGCTCTCTAAAGAGGGGGGAACCTTCCGACGACCGGATATCTTAGTCCTCCACTCCAAGCGAGGGATCTCGATCGAAGTGAAACTGGGCGACGAGAACTACCGGAAAACATCTGAGACGGCGGCGCTCGTTGAGCGTCACTACGCCGACCGACAGTGGACACACACGCTTCTCCTCCCAAGCCGGAAACAGGAACGATTGGCCGCCACCGTCGAACCACCGCTTGATCGGAAGAGTGGGGACCGACTCATGATAGAGTGGGACGACCCCGGTTCCATCGGCGTGTTGTACTGGCGCGATGTGACCGCGGCAATCCGGTCGATCCTGCGTCGGGGTGAAGTCGTGGACGACCACTGGGCTGCCAATGCGTACCTGTTCTGTGCAGTTGCCGAGCAACAGATAATGGGGTTCTACCCGCAACCAGTAGTGGAGCAATTAACCGGTTCTGCGGACGTTGTCAATACACTTCGACCGACTATGTTAGCCGATACGCTAGACAAACAACTAACATACCTCCGGGAGAGAGAAGAGACATGACTGAGGATTTTCTCACGAAGGGGCTGCAAAACGATCGGTACATGAAGGCCCGCCAGTTAGTCGAACAATTCAGGGAAGATATTGAGGTGGAACTGCGCATGATAGGGCAAGAAATGATTTCCGAGAATCCTGGGTTGTTCGATGATAATGTAGAGGGAGGTGAGAATAGTCAAACAAAATCAAATACCTATCCCTACAGTCGAATTGACTTTCCTATGGCTCGGCAACGTTCTCCGGAGAGCGACACGTCCTTGACCCTGAATGTCCACCTCTACTGGTACAATCCAAGAGAGTACAACCGGAAAGATATTGATGGGGCAATACGCGCCCTCGGATACAAAATTAAGGATGTCACCAAAGCAGACGAGCAGCATGTCGTATCCGAAACACAAGATTGGCCGCTTCGTGTTTCAGTAGACCGATGGGGATCTAGGAAGGCCTTCTATCGACACGTTAGTTCCACTGACGAGATTAAAGAGACTGGGGAACAATTGGTCGAACATTTCTCAACATTCGGGCATGAATTCGGGGTTCCGCGAGATCGGGAGTGAATGAATCATATCTCACGAACTTCCATCGATACGCTATTGGGTAGAACATTGTTGGTGGCGAGCGGTCGGGTAATTTTGTTGTAGCTCTGCACGACGGCATGCTCACCAGAATGGGGGGCGAGACAGGCTAAAAAAAGAGATCGACCGAGCCCACTCAGTCCAGAGAGTCCTCACCAACAATCTGCTTCATGAGAGCGACTAAGAAATTGATATCGGATGTCGTGTGGACGCAACCGAGAAACGCCCGTTGCGGGTTTGTCGTGCTACCGAGTGGGAGGAATTAGCGCAATAATCACGATCATCTACGCTTGAACTGTTGCAAGATACAGTTGTCCGGACAGCGTGATCGATACGTGTTTGATTCTGTCCTCAGTCTGAGCAGTCACATACTCTGCATCCTCCAGTGAACTAATATGCCTCGTAATTGTGCTTTTCGCGGCTTCAAGATCGCTAGCCAACTGCGGTAGCGTCACTGATGAGTCAGTATTAGCTACTGCCCGGAGGGTGTTTAGAGCGCCATCTGATACCGTGGTAGAAACTGTGGGCAGTCCAAATTCACGTACCTGACCATCAATATCGCTGTATCCAAGCGTTGTCAGTACCGTTGCTTCGTGCGCCATCGTTGCTACCGTCAACGGTAACAATACATCTCGTGCACCACCACTGAGACTTACCACGGTGTCCCCAGCCGCTGTTCTGAGCAGATTACTACATGTCATCACAGCAGCCTCAAAGTCATCGTGTGGAACTGTCTCAACAGTTACCGTAATTGTCGGTTCGATTTCTTGCAATAGTTGCTTAACATCTGTAACAGCCTCGGCCGCTCGATCGTCGTCCGTCTCAGTAGCTGGACGGATCAACTGAACGTCGTCTTCATCCTCTATACCGTACTCAAGCAACGAGCGTGTGACACTCGTCGTATTGAATCCGATCGGGGAGACGAAGGTCTGCATGCCTGATGCGTTGTGGTTCACATATCTAAGTGTTACACGTTTCTACAATTTTGCTCCAAGTATTGTATATTTTATATGTCGCTACATTTATAATGTTTGGCAGAAAGAAGTAGCTATTCCTTCCATGGAAACCCAGCCGGAATCGAACTCCCGCTTACGACAGATTGAGCTGGCACTCCGGTCAGCCGACCGGTTCGATGTCCCACAGTCGGATGGCTACTCGGTGTATAGCGCATTGTTGGCTCTCCTACAGTCAGCTGACGACGAGGTGAGCCAGCGCGTACATGATTCGGAGATTGGCAGCCTCCACACCAGCGGGCTCCGAGGCGCGTTCGGCGACGGCGATCGTTCGCATCACAAACGGGTACTCCCGAACAGGGAGTACACGCTCTCGCTTGGGGTCACCGATCCCGCCGACGAGGCAATTTTTGAGGCTCTTGTTTCAGCGTTGGTGCTCGCTGACGAGCCTCTGGGGCTGACACATGGCCAGCTCCAGATTGAGTCCTTCGAGAGTGAGAACACCTCTCATGAATCGTTGCTCGCAGAGGCTGACGAGCTTAATAATCCGACCATCGAGATGGAGTTTCGGACGGCGACCTGTATCGAGGAGGCTGGCTCGGTGACGACGATGTTCCCGACGCGGGGGGCCGTCTTCGGGAGCCTGCTCGGGAAGTGGAACAACACGGCTTCGAAACTGGAACTCGACGTGAGCCGGGAGACGCTGGCCGAGTCGGTGATCGAGAAACCTGACGCCCGGAGTTACGATACTCACAGCGTACTCGTCAATCGGGTTGGCGATCCCGACGGCGGCACGCAGCCGATCTTTCGGCAGGGATTCTCGGGCACGTGTGCGTACGCGTTCAAGAATACAAATGAGTCGGTCGTGAACGCAGTGACGGCTCTCGCGCTGTTCGCCGAGTATTCTGGTGTCGGGAGTGCTGTAGCGCGTGGCTGTGGGGATGTTTCTGTGAAGGTAACTGAGTAATGAACTCAGATGCCGCTCGTGAGGCACACGACACGATTGTCAGCAGCACAGACCTCTATACAAACGTTATCGACGCGGCTGGAGCATACGATGCGAAAGTCGATTCCAGTGCGAACTGCTCGCTGGCGGCCCACATACTCAATGCTGTCACGGTCGGGGTGAACGCCTTCGTGTATGAAGCCGTTGGCGAAGACGAAGATCTCTATCAAGACTACGGTGAGGATGTGAAAGTACTCGCCGCCGCGCTCGCACTCCACGATACGAACAAATTCGTCCGTGAGGCCTACGGCGTTGACGCAGAGGGAAACACCAGCGAAGCATTTGACTGGTATTTCGACCCGGAACCGGCCGACGACGGTACAGAACGGGACGGAGATCCGTTCGGAATCGAGGAGTTCCTCGGCGACGGTTACCGAGACGATCTCGAATATCTCGTCCGCCGTACCGAATTGAGCGAAGACAGCACCGAGCTGCGCGGGCTCGATACGCAGTTTAGGGGTTTGGAACGCTACTGTCGAATCGGCGACAGTACCGCCTCCGTCGCGCTCAAACAAGGTGCCGAGGGTGTCCACGAGCAACTTAGCACCCTGATCGGCAGCGACGACGTACACCGAATCGAGTTTACCCAACTCGAACAGCCGATTCTGAACGATACGCTACTCGGGACGGCGAAGGAGGTCATCGCAGGCGAAACCGGGGATCGAACGTATGGCGTTACCATCGGTAGCTCTCCGGATTCAATCGTCTATCTCGGCGAGTCGATTGACCAAGCGATATTGAAAGAGGAGGTTGCGGAGCGAGTTCCCGAACGGATCAGCACGGAGTTCCAGTTCGAATGTAAACTTAACTGGAACGCGTTCGATTACGACATCCTCGCGGAGGTCAATATTCCGGCGGATGAGAAAGAACAAAAGATCGCTGACGCGTTCAGGGAACTTCTCAGTCGAGGCTCTGCCGGTGTTGAGACATTTGAGCATATTCCACCCGAATTCGACCAGTATTTCGCAGTTCTCGCCAAGGCGATTTATATCGACGGTCGGTCCGAGTTCGCAGATACGGACGTACAGGACGCCTATGACCGAATAGAAGATAAACAGGGAGTCCAGAAAGTAAAACTTCACTTCATCGCGTATCTCGTAGAAAACTACGACACTCATCGTAATTTTCTTGATGAGTTCGCTGATGATGTTCGACCGGGACTCCACGCCGATTTAGAACCCGAAGCGGATGCCATCGGAACTGTTGTTGAGCGGTTCTTTGACGGTCGTATCGCGCCGGAACTCGGTTCGAAAAACGAGATGTGTTTCCTCTGTGGCGGGCAGACAGACACGAAATATCAGAAGGGGCTGAGCGGAATCTATCGCACCCAAGAATACTCCCGTCGGGTGCCGCCGCACGCGAAGTATAAATCAATCTGTGAGGTGTGTAATCTCGAATACGCGCTTCTATCGTACGTCTGTGAAGAACACGACGTGAGCACCAACAACAGCCTCGAAATTGCCTACTTCTATTTCGATGATTTCCTCGGCGATGTTCGAGTCCGGAGTAACCGCGTCGGCAACATCGTCCAAGGCGATGGTGACGAACTCGATGATCCGGAGGTGACGAGCAATCTCATCAACCCACAGTACTTTATCCAGCCGATGTACGTGCTGGACGAAAATCACCGCATGGCGGTGGTTCGGCAGGTGATGGAAGCCGCCCAAGGGTCAGGGATGAAGGTGGTCATCGGACGGCCGTTCACGCGTTTCGAGAGCGCGGACACGGTCTTCGCTGACGAGGAGACCACCCGACCACAAGAACTCCTTGAGCTGGACGAAGCCGAACGGTTTGGGCCGTTGCCGTCGTTCGTTGAGAACGACCGCACAGACTCTCACCTCCGGCGCGCACTCCAGCTGTTCAAAATAATGAGTATGGTCGGGCAGGATGCCAACATGAGCAATCCCTATCTTCAGCTCGACCGTGATACGTTCCACAGCATTGCGAATTTCGCGGTTGTCAACCACGACCGCGCCGTCGCCCTCAGCGACCTCGAACAGTACTTCGAAACGTACCACGAGGAGGCACTTATGGATATGAAAACAGTCGCCGAACGGGGGATCGACCTCTTCGGCAAACAGTTCGACAGCAAGTATAAGAAGACGAAAATATTCCGTGAGGCACTCGATGCGTTCCTCAGCGGTAAAAACCAGCAGATGGTCGACGACCGACTCATCGAATACGTCGAGAGTCAGGTGTATGCCGCTGCTGATCGGGAGGACTACGCAGGGCATGTAACGACCGAGGAAGCCGAAGCGTTCGTTGCGGCGATCCGTGAGTACCTCGTCGAGAACGACCTGTACGACCTCAAGAAACTCTCCGACTGGGAGAACGCGCTGGTCAACTCGTACTTTTACGCATACGAAAAATCGCTCTGATCACAATGACACTACAATACCCAGACACTGGCCTCGAAGAATCGTTCGACATCTACCGCAAACGCAAGCCGTCGGTCACGCTCGTTGTCAGGCGTAACGTGACCGAACCGACGTTGTTCCGGAACTCCAGCCACGACCGCGCCGAAACACAGGAGTTCGGCGACAAGTTACACGCACAGGTCAACGGCGAGAAGTTCACCAGCAAGGAGCGACTGACTGGCCTCTCACTACTCAGGGAGCTTGATGACGAGTTCGTTGACGACGACTACGCGTACAACGAACCCACGGATCTCGACGGTTCACTGAACATCGGTACGCTCACCTACGGGCTGGCTGGCACCGGTGATCAGGACTTCGCGATCAAGTCACGGGTCGTCGAAGGCTACACCTACACCACTGATGAGTACGATCTGATGAACAAGGAAACTCGGAACGCCGTGTACGAGTCCGGGACGATGCGGGACGACAAGGGCAATCAGTCCGAAGCACTCTTCGACTTCGTGAAAGTACAGCCTGGCAACGACCTCGTTCATTTCATAACACTCGAAGCGGCGACCGGGCCGATGCTGCTCTACGCGCTACATAACATCCTCAATACCGGCAAGTACGGTGCCCGTGAAACTCGTACCGGGCGCAACATCCGAAACGAAATTCTCGGCGTCGTGCTCGGAAAACACGATACGTCGCTCTCGACCGGCGAACTTCTGCTTGAGTACCACAACGAGGATGACGATCTCAAATCGAGCATCGGTGAGTACATTTCGGCCGTCGAGCGGAATGACTGGGAAGTCTATGGCGAACTCGACGGTGCCGATCCGTTCCCTGAGTGGTTCGAACGGCTGGAAGCAGTCGCCAGCCGAGAAGCTGACGACGCCGACGAAGTACTTCGCGAGGAGTTTGCCGACCTGATACACGCCGCCACAGACGTATTCATCGACGATGATTGAACAGACCTTCGAGGCAACGTTGTACGCGCCGCTCTTCTACTCCAGTTCGGAAGGGCGAGCGATACGAACACAGCCGACGCTGTCATCGACAGCCTTGATGCACGCACTCGGCTACCGGTATTTCGACCTCGAAAAACGCTACGCGGAGTTCGGTGACGAGGCGACGACAGCGGACTATTCGCATCTCACCGAACTACCGTTTTTCGTCACCGATATGCGGCCGATAGCGGTCGAAACCGACGAGCGAACGTTCCGGAGCACCGATTACCGGTCAGAACGCCATTTCACCACTAACGATACTGACATCGCAAACCAAGTTTCGGGCAGTAAATCCGTCCCTGAAATCTTGGAAAAGTCGGGAGCCGCATATCAGACGATCCGCAATTACCTCGGAATTTCGCCGGGCTCGACGTTCGAGTTCACCGTCTGGAGCGAGACGGAGCTGCCGGAACAGCCGTTCTTCCGTATGGGGATCAAGCAGACCGGAGAGTTCCGTGCGAAGCCAGCTGAGCTTGATACCCTGGTACTCAACAAGTACCTGCTATCGGAGGTGTACGATCTCTCTGATGAATTGCTCACTGAGATTGTCGAACACAGTGAGGGATTCAATCGTGGCAACGATCCACGACTGCAACACTTCGTCGGTGTTGATCCCGCGCTCGTTCGCGACCGAGTGCTACCGGAGGTACTCGCATGACAGAGTTCGAAGTTGCCGGGGCCAGTCTTGCCACCGAGCCACCGGAACCGGCACTCGAAGACCGTGGGTTCGGCTACGCCCGGTCGTTCCAAAACCGCGTCATCGAATGGATTCATGACGGCAGCGACCCCGTCTCAGTCGTACGGGCCCCTACTGGAGCGGGTAAGACCGCGACCTTCTACGAACTCATCGACTCACGCGAGATGACGCTCCTCGTTTATCCGACAAATGCCCTTCTCCGACAGCAGCGGGAGCGATTTGAGAACGACGACATTGATGTCGCTGTTCTCAACGCGAATACGCTGGATGGCCACGGCCACGAACGGACGGAACAACTGCTCAGCTTTGTCAACAAGTACGCAGCCGATTACGATGCGGTACTCACCAACCCCGACATCCTACAGGCAGCGATTCAGGATATGTACGTCGGGAGTGATCCAATGCGGTTTTTCAACGAATTCGATGCGATTGTGTACGACGAATTTCATTTCTACGAAGCCCTGTCGGCAAGCGGACTCCTGTTACAGACCAAGATCATTGCGGAACGCCAACCCGATCCGAAAATACTCCTCGCGTCCGCAACACCGAACGAGGAGTTCGTTCAATTCCTCCGCAACAGGATCGGATTGACGATTCGAGACATCGACGCCGATTACGATTCGGACGGCGATCAGTTCCGCCACCGAATGGTCGTCAGCCGGCACGAAGACCGCAAGATGATCGACTGTCGAGACGAAATCGCCGCTGAGCTACAAGAGAAAATCGACGCAATCGACGGCTACGATGAACCACAAATCGTTCTCGTGTTCAACAGCGCGAAGGACAGCAACGACTTTCATGACTTCCTCTACCGGGAGTATCCAGAGGTTTTCGAACACGCTGCTAAGGACAACGGTTTCGATACGAACGACGAAACAGTCGATCTTGACGAAATTCTCAACACGACAAGCAAAGGCGAGGTCGGCCTCGACTACGACGTAACGACGTTGTACATGGAGAAACCGTTCACAGCGAGTGCCTTTCTCCAGCGGTTCGGCCGCGCCGGTCGCCAGTCCGAAGCGACCGTCGATATCTACGGGCTTGGCCAGGGGCCGTGGGGTGATGACGTTGGCTTCCCAACCTTCGCCGAACAGATTTATGCGGGGCTGGAATCGACACAGATGAATCAGGAACGACTCGCTGACCTCGTCGGCTTTCGAGCCGCGTACGCGCTTGTCGAGCGGGAAGAGGACTCAGGCTGGTTCAATCAAGAATTACGAGCGGATTTCGAGACGAATATCCACAAGTTCGATCAGTGGTACGGATTCATTAGGAAAGTTATCGAGGAACACGGCGAAATCAAAGACGGGTTTGAACCCGGCAAGTATCAGCAGAGGAGCCCCGAGGCGAAGCTACTGGAATTTACCAGAGCATGTTTCAAAACGTTCTGCGGACTCCGTGGACAGTCACTCCCTGTGTCGATCAAATATCCCCGTGGTGATCAGCTCGGAGTGACGACCTACGACCTCTCAACGACGCTTCGCAACTATGATATCGTCGATGTTGAAGACGACGATGTCCTCGTTTTGGGGCCATCGGATGACGATATTCTCTCGACAGTAACCGCACGCCTTCCGGCGTACGAAACGGAGCCGACCAAGTATGATCAATCGACGGCAGAAATCGAGGAGCTGCTTCAAACAAAGATCCATCGACGAATCGACGAGACGGAATCAAACGATGAGTTCGAGGTATCGACGGAGCTACTACATCGATTTTTCCGGATCATCCGAATCGTCAATGCGATCATCCCGTCCCGGATTACGACTTCCAAGTACGACATCGAGGTTGATGTCGATGTCAGCGGCCCACCAGAAATCGATGTCCACCCACGGCGGATATGACTGATGACCTGATCAACGTCGCGGATCTCAACCAGTTTTCCTACTGCCAACGGCGATACTGGTATCTGTACTTCTATGACACGCAGGGACGGAATTACGAGCGAATCGAGGGGAAGAGCAAGCACGAAAACAAATCGACGCGGGGAGATTGGGTCAACGAACTCTATCTCGAATCCGAGGAACTCGGTCTGAAGGGTAAAATCGACATCCTCGATTCGACCGATGGGCAGATGATTCCGATTGAACGGAAACGAGCCGAGAGTGGCGACTACTACAAAAGCGACGAGTTACAGCTGGCTGGATACTGTATGTTGCTCGAAGAGCATATCGGCGAGCCCGTCCGACAGGGCGCGATCTACCTCTACGAAACGGATCAACGAATGCACGTTCCAATAACCGAATCACACCGAGAGGAAGTTCGAGAACAGATCGAGACAATGCGATCTATGACCATCGATGACATCCCACCGCTCACCGACAACCCCTCGAAATGCGAGACCTGTTCGGCACGGGAGTACTGTATGCCCGAGGAGACCGCGATGCTCGAACCCGAGAAAGCACGCGGGACGGGCTGGGAGGGGCAGGTATGAAAGCCACCGAGGGGATGTTCGACGAGTCGGTCGTCTACGTCACCAAACAGGGCACACAAGTCCGCACCGACGGCGGTCGGATCGTCGTCTGGGACGTTGACGGCGACGAGGGCGAACTCGCCTCCTTCCCGACTGAGAAGCTGGATACGATCAACGTCTTCGGTGGCGTCAATTTCTCGACGCCGTTCGTCGCCGAGGCGAACGAACACGGGATCATCCTGAACTACTTCACCGAGAACGGGAAATACCGGGGCAGCTTCGTCCCGGAAAAGAACACCATCGCGGAGGTGCGGCGCGCCCAATACGCCCTCGGGACGACTGCCGAGGTCGATATCGCCGCCGCGATGATCGCCGGCAAGATCCGCAACGCCAGGACGTTACTCTCTCGGAAGGGCGTCCACGGGACAGACGTGCTCAAGGATCTCGGTGTCCAAGCGACGACGGTGGCGACGAAAGACGACCTTCGCGGCGTTGAGGGCGAGGCCGGCGAGCGATACTTCAGTAGGCTCGACGAGACGCTGACCGACGGCTGGACGTTCGAAAAGCGAACCAAGCGACCGCCCGAAGATCATATCAACTCGCTGCTGTCGCTGACCTACGTGTTCATGAAAAACGAGGTACTGAGCGCGTTGCGGCAGTACAACCTTGATCCGTTCCTCGGCGTCCTACACGCCGACCGCTACGGACGGCCGTCGCTCGCGCTTGATTTACAGGAGGAGTTTCGGCCGATCTTCTGTGACGCGTTCGTCACGCGGCTGGTGAATCGCGGCGTCATCACCCACGATCAGTTCACGCAGGACAACAATCTGGCCGACGACGCGTTCAAAACCTACTGCTCGAAGTTCGACGAGTTCATGCAGGAAGAGTTCACCCACCCATACTTCGAGTACACCGTCTCGCGGCGGAAGGCGGTGCGACAGCAGGCGATCCTCCTGCGGAAAGCGATCACTGGTGAGTTAGACGAGTATCACGCCCTGACGTTCTCGAAATAACCATGCGCCTGAGCCTGTCATAGAAACCATCTCATAGCTTGAGCTTCTCGCGGCCAAGGTCGTCTCCCCGCTCGAAATTGGTGATTACAACGACGAGACGGAGACACAGCGCAAGGAACACTTGTGTTCGTGCGTGG
>NZ_SGTV01000031.1:0-33334 GCF_005435035.1 Halorubrum sp. SD690R
TGTGTCGGCTTTTTATCTTCGACCTCCGCGAGAGCGTCGCGGAGGTCGTCAAGAGTGGCGGCGTCAAGCGTGGACATACTTGCTAATCACACTCTAACCTAAAGAATATTTAGCTGACAGTATCAAAAGGGCAGCCGGGAGGCGGGCGCAGGTGACGCAAGCACCGCAGTGAGGGAGCGAACGGAGTGACGAGGAGCGCAGCGAGCGTGCGCCCGCCTCCCGGCTGGGACTTTGGAGGTGTTCACCACTGATCCACCGGCGCCTGTTTATAAATAGACCGCCAGGATTTTGAAATTCCGCACCGCACCACCGATCACTATTTAAAAACGATCTCAGGCCAAGTCAGTCAGCGACTGCTGTTCGTACACGTCGGGGTCGGCGGGGGGCGCGTCCCGGATCTCGGGGTAGTACTCCAGCAGCTGCGTCGCCAGCTCCTCGCCGAGCCGGACCGGGACGGCGTTGCCGATCTGTTTCATCACGTCGGTCTTCGTCCCCTCGAAGACGAACTCGTCGGGGAACGTCTGGAGCCGAGCCATCTCGCGGGGCGTGAGGTACCGGTCCTCACTGGGGTGGATGAAGACGTTCGTGCTCACCGTCAGCGACGGCTCCTCGGGGTCGAGCCGGCGGAGGTACGTCCCGTACCGCTTGACGATCTCCGGCTCGTGCGGGCAGGTGTCGGTGTCCTCGCAGTCGCACTGGTACTTCTTCGTCTTCAGGCGGTCGGGGAGGTCGCGGTAGTAACCGCCCGGGGGAACGTGACGGATGCGTTCGAGCGTCTTCTCGCCGGTGTCGGCGTACGTCATGTTCGGGAGGTCGTCGGTCGCGTCCGCGAGCGCCTCGCCGGCGGTGCGCCAGTGCCCCTCGGGCGTCGTCGGCTCAGGAAAGCGGATCGGCACGTCGCGATTGGTGCCCATGAAGAAGATCCGGCGGCGCTTCTGGGGGACGCCGTACTGTTCGGCCTCCAGCACTCGGTACTCGCACTTGTAGCCGTGCGCCGCGAACTCGTCGACGATGAGGTCTTTCACGTACCGGTCGTCACTGGTCTGGCGGTTGATCAGGTCGCGGACGTTCTCCATCAACACCAACTGTGGTTCGAGGACGGAGACGACCCGGAGGAACTCCTCGAACAGCGTGTTCCGGCGGTCCTTCTCCATCTCGTCGAGCTCGATCTGCTCGTTGTTGAGCCGGCTGAACCCCTGACAGGGCGGCCCGCCGATCACCACGTCGACGCCGTCAGGGTCGTAGCCCGCGCCCGCGGCCGCCTCGCGGATCGCCGGGGCGTCAAGTTCGCGCACGTCCCCTTCGAGGAACTCGGTGTCGGCGAAGTTCCGTCGGTACGTCTCCGCCGCGGGCTCCCACTGGTCGCTCCCGAGGGCCACGTCGAAGCCCGCCCGCTCGAATCCCAAGTCGAGGCCGCCGCAGCCGGAGAAGAAGCCGGCGACCACCGGCGCGTCAGCGTCGGCGTCAGCGCCCACCGGGATCACCTCGGCGATGCGGGGACACGCGTGCTCGATCCATTTCGTGCCTCGATTCGCCGCGGGCGCATAAAAGCGTCACACCTCAGGCCGGGACGGCAGGTTCGCTGGCGGCCGGCGCGTCGTCGTCCGGCGTCAGGCCCGCCGCTCGCTGATCTCCTCGGCGATCCGCTCGTCGGGGCGGCGGAGCTCGCCGGACTCGACCTCGTAGACGTAGCCGGAGACGGTGGTGTCGTCCGGGATGAACGCGGACTCGCGGAGGTACTCGACCTGCGCGGCGCAGGCCGCGTCGATGTCGTCGGTCATCTTCACCCAGTCGAGGAGGTCGGCGTCGCCGATCGTGAGCTCCGGCAGCGACGGGTCGAGGTCCGCGGCGTCGATGTCGCCCGTCTCGGCTTCGAGCCCCTCGCGGATCGCCTCGTCGGGCGCGCTCATCATCCCGCAGTCGGTGTGGTTGATAACGACGATCTCGTCGGTGTCGAAGAAGTTCGTCGTGAGCGCGGCCGACCGGATCACGTCGTCGGTCACCTTCCCGCCGGCGTTGCGGAACACCTGCGCGTCGCCGAGGTCGATGCCGAGCGCCTCCTCGATCGGGATTCGCTCGTCCATACAGGCGACGACGAGGAGGTTCTTATCGGTCGGGATCCCTTTCCGGCGGCGGCGCGCCCAGTCGTCGCGCTCGTCGACCGCGGCGTCGAGATGTTCGTGGTGCGCGTCGTGGTCGGCGTGGTCGTGCGATGGCATCGCTCGATCGGAGGGGTGGGAGAAAGGGGATCGTTGCGAAAACCGAGATCCCCGCCGTCGACGCGGATCGGCGGCGATATCGTCCGATATCGAGGACGCGTGGCAGATCGGTCGATCCGGATTCGACCGACGCGGGCGGGCCGAGGCGTCGACCGAGGCGGTCCGCCCGCGGCCTTTCGAAATCCTTTTGTCCCGAATCGGCATTGATGTGAGTGCGAGCCGCCTTAGCTCAGACTGGGAGAGCACTCGACTGAAGATCGAGCTGTCCCCCGTTCAAATCGGGGAGGCGGCATATTCTGAACCCGCGAGCGACAGCGAGCGGACGACCGCGGGTCACTCGTCGTCGACGAGGACGGTCGCGAGGCGGTCGCCGCAGTGCGGGCAGTTCAGCGTCTGCCAGGTGTCGGGATCCAGATCGCCGAACGGCTCGGACCGGCGCGCGTCCGCGGCGGCGACGCTCGCGCCGCAGGTCTCGCAGTCGTGGGTGTCGTCGGGATCGGTCATCGCCGGGCGTACGGGCGCCTCGGCGAAACCGACTTCGCCGCGCGGCGCCTCCGATCGTCCATGAGCCGGTTCGCGGCGGTGGCGTTCGACCTCGACGACACGCTGTGCCGCCACGACCACGACGTGGACGCCCTTTACCGCCGGGCGTTCGAGGAGGCGGGCGTGGAGCCGTTCGGCGAGCCGGAGGAGCTGTGGCCCCTCCTCGACGGCCCGCCGGACCCCGACGATCGCGTCGGCTACCTCGGCGCGGGGTTCGCGCGGTTGGCGGCGCAACACGGGAGAGACGTGGACCCCGTCGCGCTCGCGGCGGCGTTCGAGGCGGTCGCGGACGAGTCGCGGGTGGCGTACCTACCGGGCGCGACCGAGGCGCTGGCGGCCGCGGCGGCGGCGGGTCCCGTGGGCGTGCTCACGAACGGTCCCGAGGACCGCCAGCGGGCGAAGATCGAGGCGCTCGGGTTGGACGATCTCGTCGACGCGATCGTGTACGCCGGGGACCTGCCCCGCCGGAAGCCGCACGCGGAACCGTTCGAGCGGCTGACCGCGGCGCTGTCGGTCGATGCCGAAGAGACGCTGTACGTCGGGAACTCGCTGTCGTACGACGTCGCGGGCGCGCACAACGCCGGGCTCCGGTCCGCGTGGCTCCGCGCGAGTCCCGACGACGCGCCCGGCGCGTACGGGCCGGACCACGTCGTCGACTCGTTAGCGGAGATCGCGGACCTGCTGGCCGAGGGGCGCGGAGCCGACGGCCGCGAGCCCGGAGGCGAAGCAGCGGCGACCGGGCCGGAGGAGAGTCGGTGAGCGACGCGGTCAGGGGTCGCGCCCTCGCCAAGGCGAGACCGGGGGCGACGGTCGCGAGCGTCGAACCGCTCGGGCGGGGGAACCGCAAGCGGACGGAGGTGGTGCGATTCGAGAGCGCCGCGCCGGTGGTCGTCCAACGCTCCGAAACGCCGGCCGCGACCCGGACCGAGGCGGCGCTGCTGACGGCGATCGGCGATCGGACGGGCGTGCCAGTTCCCCGGCCGCTCGGCGAGGGCGTCGCCGACGGGACGGGGTGGTTCGTGACGCCGCTGGTCGACGGCCGCGACCTCCACGAGGCGTTCGTCGACCTCGGTCCGGCGGACCGGCGGGGGGTCGCGCGGGCGTTCGGCCGCTGGCTCGCGGCGCTCCACGAGGCGTTTCGGTTCTCGGGGTGCGGGCGGCTCGCGGTCGACGGCGCGGCGGGCGGCGGAGCGATCGACGCGGAGTCGGTCCTCGGACGCGACGCGTCGCTGTCCGTCCGCAATCCGGTCGGCGCCGACGAGTGGCTCCGGGAGTTCGGGGAGCGACACGCCGACCGGCTCCCCGAGGAGTTCGACGGGCTCCGCGCTCGGCTTCGGGACGCGTTCCGGGAGTCGACCGCGTGCGACACCGATCCGCGGCTGTTCCCGTGGGACTTCCGCCCGGGGAACGCCCTCGTCGCGGACGGCGCGGTGACGGCCGTCCTCGACTGGGAGGTGCCGCTGGCCGCCCCGCGTGGCGTGTCGGTCGCGAAGACCGAACACCTCGTCGTCGACTGGTACGTGCCGGCGGCCGAGACCGGGCCGCTCAGGCGGGCGTTCCGCGACGGCTACGAGTCCGTCGCGCCGCTCCCGCGCGTCGAGCGTGCCCACCGCGCCGCGGCCGTCGCGAGCGCGGTCGTCGACGGCGAGGGCGTGGTGACGAACCCGCGCTACCCGCCGGTCGACCGCGACGCGGCGGTCGAGTTCCACCGACGGGCGCTTCGGCGCGCGCTGGACAACGGACCCGGATAGACCACTCCGAGACGAGGCGCCGGTCAGTACAGCGCCGTGGCCGCGAGGATGCCGGCGGTCTGGCCGAGGCCGACGAGCGCGATGCCCGCGACCGTCCCCGCCGCGGAGCCGGCGAACGCGGCGACGACCGCGCCCACGACCGAACACGCGGCCGCGGCGTGGTGGACGGTCGAGCGCGGGGCCGTCGCGTCGCGAAGCCCCGTGTAGACGAACGCCGGCGCGGGCAGGAGCATCCAGCCGTAGAAGGCGACGCCGAGGAGCGCGCCGGTCGGGAGCGCGGCCGCGAGCCCGGCCCCGTCGCGTGCGAGGAACCCGAGGACGCCCGCGAGCGTGACCGGGGTCCCCGCGAGGATCACCAGCTTCCACGCGCGGAGGACTCCCGTCGCCATGTCGCGCCACGAGGCGACGACGAAGGCGACGAGCAGGGCGCTCATGACGACGTGCGCGACGAACAGCGCGTGGAGGGAGACCGCACCGAGGACCGTCGCCGCGGCGACGCCCCACGCCGCGGGGACCAGCAGCGCGGGACCGTTCTCGCGGAGCGTGATGGCGGGGCCGTCCGCTTGGTACTCGTGTGACACGTTGGTCGCTTCCGCGCCGAGGAATATAAACGTCGGCGTCCGGTGGGGCGCCGAAGAACGACACGATCCGGTCTCGCTCGCGCCGCGAATCTGTTGTTCGGGCAGTGTTCGCTGATAAAGTTTCGGTTATTCGGAAACGATCGTCTAGAGAGAGTCGTGGTAACTGTACACTCGCAATCCTTATGACCCGACAGGGCCTCTCTCTATTCGCAATGGCGACCGGAAAGGTTGATTTCTTCAACGACACTGGCGGCTACGGATTTATCGAGACTGACGACGCGGACGACGACGTGTTCTTCCACATGGAAGACGTCGGCGGCCCGGACCTCGAAGAGGGCCAAGAGCTCGAGTTCGACATCGAGTCCTCCGAGAAGGGTCCCCGCGCGACGAACGTCGTTCGGCAGTAAGCCGATCCGAGAAGGTGGGTCGGTCCGGCTGACGCCGAACGCGACTCTGACACACGGTATCAAACGTTTTCGTCCGCGTCGCGGGCTCGCGTCCGCCGCGGTCGTATTTTACGCTCGACGAGCGCCTCGCTCGTCGCGTGCGCGCGTCGTACCCGGAGAAGAGATGAGAGCGACCGCGTCCGCGCTCAGATGTGTTGCCCGAAGAGCCCGCGGCCCTTCGTCACCTCGACGTCGCCCTCGACTTTCGTCTGACAGGAGAGGCGGACGTCGTGGTTCGGGTGGTGCGGCGGGAGCCAGAGACGGGCCTTCTCCTTCTTGCTCGGCTCGCTGACCTCGCCGTCGACCTGGACCGCACAGGAGCCGCACGACCCGGAACCGCGGCAGTTAAGCTGTTCCATCTTGCCGTTGTAGACGGAGAGACCGGCCTCTTTGAGCACGTCGCGCAGATTGGCGCCCTTCTCGCACTCGATTTCCTCGCCCTTGTAGGATACAGTAGGCATGTCGACTCACGGTACGCGAGCGATCCACAAAAGAGTCTGTGTCCGCGGGGCGCGGCGACCGGAACCGCGAGCGCCGACCGCGGCACGTCCAGAAATGCTCGTGTGCCGAGCGTCGGACGCCGACGGGGCGTTTTTTACCCTCGGCACCGCAGGGTGGCACAATGGGACTCAGGTGTCTGCTCGGACACGACTTCGGCGAACCCGAACTCCAGCGCGAGCGCGAGGAGGAGGGCGACGAGGTCGTCACGACCGTCAAGGAGGTGAAGACCTGCGCTCGCTGCGGCGAGACGCAGATCGTCAGCGAGAATACCGAGGTGACGACGATGGAGCAGCTGGCGGACGAGGCCGCCGCGAACGCCGGCGGCGAGACCGCTGGCGCGTCGGCCGCGGCGCCGACGCGCGACGACGCCCCGGACGCTGCCGAGGAGGGCGCCGGACCCGGCACGGCGTCGGGAGGGGTCGGTGCGGCCGACGCCGGGACGGCGGACGAGGGCGTGACCCTCGACGAGGAGCCCGGAGCCGGGAGCGACGACGCGGTGATCCTCGACGACGGGGCCGCGGCCGACGAGCCGGCGGGGCCGACCGGCGCCGCTCCGGCCGCGGACCGCGTCGACGCGGCGACGGGCGCGGCGGACGGTCCGGACGCGCCGGACGACGCGGGCTCGCCGGACGGAGCAGATCCGGCGGACGAGGACGCGGAGGTGTTGGGCGCGGGCGGCGAGTCGGCGTCCGCGCCGTCGCCCCCGGCCGAGACCGAGTCCGGTGCCCCCTCGGGCGACGAGGCGGACGCGGAGAGCGACGACGGCGTGATCCTCGACGAGGACGAGGAGCCGGCCGACGACCGGGAGCGGGGCGCGTGGCCGGTGGTCGACGAGGAGGACGCCGGCGCCGACGGAGCGACCGCGTGGCCCGATCACGGCGGCGAAGACGAGGGGTTCAGCGCGGAGGTCGGTGAGGGCGGTGACGCCGACGTCGAGTTCGGCGGCGGGCTCACCCCGGAGGCCGCGGACGGGCGGGAAGAGCAGGAATCGGCGACGGAGTACGTCGAGGCGCCCGACGACGGCGAGGGCGCCACGTTCGACGCTGGCGGCGAGGGCGGGACGGGGATCACCCGGGGCGAGAGCCCCGAGTTGGAGACGGTGGGCGACGACGCCCCGACGGAGTACTACTGTCCCGAGTGCGGGATGGTCCGGGCGGCGGACGGGAGTTCGATGCGCGCGGGAGACATCTGTCCGGAGTGTAAGCGCGGGTACGTCGACGAGCGTCCTCGGTAGGCGAAGCGGAAGCGGGCCGTTCGGGCCGAACCCGCCGAGCGGCCGTGACGAAACTGGTTTACGCCGGCCTGTCGAACGGTCGCGGCATGAAGGAGTACAAGATGCGCCGCGGCGAGCATCTGGACGACCGCATGCCGGACCTGAAGGGTTCGATCGAGGAGTACTTCGGCGAGGTCACCGGCACCGAGGAGTGGGAGGGGCACGAGCTGTACGTCGTCGCCGACCCCGACAACCCGGTGTTCGAGCGCATCGTCGCGGGCGCCGCCGAGTACGGGAGCAAGAAGGACAAGCTGGCGGTCCACTTCGAGGAGCGCCCCGCCGAGGACGTCATCGCGGAGGGGAACGCCGACGCCGCCGCGGACGCCGTCGACGTGAAAAACGACTTCCTCCTGGAGGCGACCGGGCGCGACGCGAAGTCGCGCCGCGACTCGCTGAAGCGCGAAGTCGAGGACGACGCCCCCGATTACTGAGCGGTTTCTGCGGCGACCGGTTCTCGTCCGTCGAGGAAAGCGCGGAGCCCGCTAGCGTCCCGCTCGCGCGACTGAACCCCGCGAGAGAGTTGTCACCGTCCTCGAAACGTCGTCGCCTCCTCACGGGAAGCGTCATCGCCCGACGAGAATCGGCTCCACTCGGCGGTGAGACTGTCAGGATCGATCTGGTGAATATTTATTCAGATTTGAGTTAAAACTCCGGCAGTTTTAAGCCGTACGGGGACGAAACGGTGTGTATGAGCATTGAGACGGTCGTGCTGGCGGTCGGATCGGAGGACGGGAAACGCGTCGAGCGGCTCGCCGAGGAGATCATCTCCGTCGCCGAGCCGGCGGACGCCGAGGTCGTGTTGACCCACGTGTTCGACAGGGAGGAGTTCGACGAGACCAGCGCGAAGCTCGGGTTTGAGCCGGAGAGCGAGAGCTCGACGCCCGACGCCATCGCGGAGCGACACACCACCACCCGGGAGCTCTCGGAGGCGCTCTCCGAGGCCGGCGTGCGACACTCCGTCCGGGGCGCGGTGGGAGACCTCGCGGACGAGGTCGTCGAGACGGCCGAGGGCCTCGAAGCCGACCGCGTCGTGGTCGGCGGGCGGCGCCGCTCGCCGACCGGGAAGGCCGTCTTCGGCAGCGTCGCGCAGGAGGTCATGCTCTCGGCGCCGTGCCCGGTCACCTTCGTCCGCGAGCCGGCGTCGTAACGCGGTTTCGCGGTACGGACCCCGTTTGTTATTCACGGTCGACCGCGCGAAGCGTCCCGCTTAAGTGAGACGGGTCCGCGCTTACACCCGATGTACTACGTGGGCGTCGACCTCGGGGCGACGAACGTCCGGGCGGCCGTCGGCGACGAGAGCGCGGCGGTCCTCGGCTCCGCGTCGCGGGGTACGCCGCGGGGACCGAACGGCATCGCCGTCACCGAGGCCGTGTTGGAGGTGGTCCGCGGGGCCTGTACGGACGCGGGAATCGCGCCGAGCGAGGCGGTCGCGGCCGGGATCGGCTCCATCGGTCCGCTCGATCTGGCGGAGGGGGTCGTCCAGGGGCCCGCGAACCTCCCGGACACGGTCGAGCGCATCCCGCTCGTCGGGCCGGTCGGTCGGTTGCTCGACACCGACGAGGTGTACCTCCACAACGACACCATCGCGGGCGTCATCGGCGAGCGGTTCCACTCCGAGCGCAACCCCGACGACATGGTGTATCTCACTATCTCCTCGGGGATCGGCGCGGGCGTCGCCGTCGACGGGAACGTCCTCTCTGGGTGGGACGGCAACGCCGGCGAGGTCGGCCACATGACCGTCGACCCGCACGGGTTCATGACCTGCGGCTGCGGGCTCGACGGCCACTGGGAGGGGTACTGCTCGGGCAACAACATCCCGAAGTACGCCCGGGAGCTCCACGAGGAGGACCCCATCGAGACGATCCTCCCGATCGAGGACCCCGACTTCTCCGCGGTCGACGTGTTCGAGGCGGCGGGCGAGGACACCTTCGCCGACCACGTGATCGACCAGGTCGCCCACTGGAACGCCATGGGGATCGCCAACATCATCCACGCGTACGCGCCGCTCGTCGTGAGCGTCGGCGGCGCGGTCGCGCTCAACAACCCCGACCGCGTCCTCGACCCGATCCGCGAGAAGCTCCCGGAGATGGTGTTCATCAACGTCCCGGAGGTTCGACTCACCGACCTCGGCGACGACGTCGTGGTGAAAGGCGCCCTCGCGAGCGCGCTGACGGGCGGGACCGGCGACCGGGCGCGCGTCGAGAACGCGCCTTGACCGAGCGCGGCGACGACGGCCCGCGGGCTACTGCTCGAACTCGTCGAGCTCCGGTTCCACGTCGGCGCCGACCGCGTCGCGCGTGTCGAGATACGCGTCGCGGTACCGCCAGATCTTCCGGAGGAGGACGTACCCGAACGCGCCCTGGAAGACGATGACGAAGCCGAACAGCGCGAGGACCTGCGGGAGGCCGAAGAGTCCCGCGGCGACGCCGGTCACCGGACCGACGAGCGTGTTGTACAGCGCGTGGATCGCCGCCGCGAGGACGAGCCCCTTGACGATGATCGGGCCGCGGTTCCCGGGATTGAACTTCGCGAGCCCGAGATAGTAGCCCGCGAACGCCGAGTAGACGACGTGTCCCGGTCCCGCGAGCGCCCGGAGCGCGGCGATGCCGTCGCCGGCGCCCAGCGCCGCGATGCCGACCGTCAGCTCCGCCATGTCGACGTTCTGGGCGATGTACACGAAGTTCTCGATGACGACGAAGCCGAGCCCCGCGATGGCGCCGTAGACGGCGCCGTCGATGACGGCGTCGAAGCGGGCGTCGGTGTACGCGTACAGCCGCACCGCGAGCAGCTTCACCGACTCCTCTATCGGGCCGACGACGACGAAGAAGAACACGACGATTCCGAGGAAGCCGAGCGGCCGGAAGTACGGCTGGAGCACGCTGTTCAGGATCGCCGCGAACGTCGCGGTGAGGATAGAGAGGAGGAACGTCGCCACGAGGAGCGACAGCGGCTCGCCGGTCGTCACGTCCGAGACGTACACGTACGCGGCCAGCCCCAGAGCGGGGATCACGGAGAGCCCGAGGAGGACCGCGATGGCCGGGTCGAAGAGGAGCCCGAGTCCGAACGAGCCGAGGATCGCCAAGAGTCCGACGAACGCGACGAGGACGACCCCGGCCTTCGCGGAGCGCGTGAGGAGCCAGTACAGCGCGACCGACAGCCCGTCGAGGGAGGTGCGCTCCTCCCACGTCGCGACATCGTAGAGGTCGCGGTCGTCGTCGGCCCGAGACGCGATCGGGTCCTCATCGCTTGGCATGGCCCCCGTTTCGCCCCCCGGTGACTTAACGGATTGGCGGAACCGGACGGGCGCGCTGAGGCCGGTGGGCGGGATGCGTCACCGACCGCGCTCGCTCCGCGGCCGACAGGATTGAAACCGCGGCGGACGAAGGTCGGGTATGCACTTCGATCCGCGGGTCCAGCGCGCCCTGAAGGAGGCCGGGCTGGACGCCGACGCCGTCGCCGACGCCTCGGACCGAGTCGCCGAACTCGTCGCCCGCGACGCCGACCGCCTCCGAGAGTTCTTCGACGGCGACGACCCGTACTACTCGGACATGGAGATGGCGCACAGCGCGGCGTCGAGACAGGAGCACGCGAGCGCCGACGTGGACCTGTTCACCCACGGGAGCGACCTCCGCGGGTACCTCTCGCTCGACGGGTGGGGCGTCCCGGTCGAGGGCGGGCGGGTCCTCCGCGAGGCCGACGACGGCGCCCCAGTCGTCGTCGAACTCTCGCTCGGCGACACGGTGAACGACCGCGTGCGGTTCGCGCGCGAGCGCGAGGAGCTGTGACGATGGCGCGAGCCCGCGTCCGCGGCATCTACGCGACGGCGCTCACCGCGCGCCTGCTCGACGCCGGCCACGAGGTGGTGGACGCCTCGCCGCCGATCCGCCGGCGGTTCGACGCCGAGTTCGGGACCGAGCCGCCGGCCGTCCGGATCGGGACGAGCGCGGACCGGCAGGGGGTCGGCGCGCACGGCGACGCCGGCGCGCTCGGCGCGGTCCGAGATCTCCTGACCGACGCGGGCCGCGACGCGCTCGCGTGGCCCGACCCGACGCCGCCGGGGACCGTCCTCGACGGCGAGGTGACGGAGACGCTCGGCGGCGGCGCGGTCGTCGACCTCCGAGTCGGCGGCGGGCGAGTCGGCGGCGAGGGCGGCGACGTGACGGGCACGCCCGCCGCGGCCGTCGAGGGGTACCTCCCGTACGGGGCCGTCGACGCCCGGGTCGAGACGGGGGACGCGGTCCGGGTCCAGGTGCGCGAGTCGGCCGCGCCGTGGACGGACCGTCGCCCCGAACTCGCCGGGGAGTTGCGGGTCGGCGGCGACCTCGTCGCGCTCGAACCGGGGTCCGGGACGCGGGTCGACGCCCGGGACGACGAGGCCGCCCGAGAGCTGTCCGGGATGCTCGACCTGCTCGACCTCGAACCGCCGACGGGCTGGCGGGCGGTGTGGCAGCCCGCCGCCGTCGACGCCGACACGGAGGCGCTGACCGCGGGCCTCGACGCGGCCGTCGAGGCCGCCGAGGGGCTACGCGCGGCGACCGGAGCGGACGACGAGAGTGGAGTCGACGACGGGACCGGAGACGGGCTCGGCGTCGTCAGCGACCGGAGCCGGCTCCGCGACGCCCCGCTCGCCGCGCCGAACGCCGGCGTCTGGGTCTGGTTCGGCCGCGAGAGCCGGTCGGGACTCGACGACGCGCGGCGGACCGCGACCGCGACGATGCCCGGCCACCACCGCGTGAAGGCGGGGTCGGCGGACGCCTCGGCCGGCGTCGACCTCGCGGAGGCGCTCTGCGACCCCGCTCCCGACGCCGAGTTCCCGTTCGCGGTCGTGGCCGACGCGTTCGGCCCGCGCGAGGGCGACGCGCTCCGGATCGACCACGGGAAGCCCGACGGCCGGCTGATCACCCTCGGCGAGGGGACGGTGACGGGAGTCGACGCCGACGGGACCGTCACCGTCGAGCGCGAGATGACCGGCGGGGGGACCTACGACGGGCTCGGCGTCGACCGCGAGGCCGGCGACATCGCCGAGACGAGCCTGAAGGAGGGGCGCTGGTGGTACCCGACGACGTACCGCGGCCGCGACGGGACGGTCCGCGGGACGTACGTCAACGTCTGTACGCCCGTCGAGGTGTTCCCCGACGCGGCCCGCTACGTGGACCTCCACGTCGACGTGATGAAACACCCCGACGGGACGGTCGAGCGCGTCGACGACGAGGAGCTGGCCGAGTCGGTCGCGGCCGGCCACACCCCCGAGGCGCTGGCCGAAAAGGTGCGGAGCGTCGCGTCGGCGCTGGAGAACGCGCTGTAGAGGTGGATCGGCGGGCGGCGGTCCAGACGCCGAGGCGCGCCGACTCGGTCGTTTCGAAATCCAATCACTTCGATTCGTTACAATAACATTATTATTCATCGCATACACGCTGCGGACGGAATGCGTGAGAAACGATCACAGCAAACGTTTGACGGCGCGACGCGGCGGGGGTTCCTCGGGAGCGTGGGGGCGCTGGTCGCCGCCGCGGCCTACTCGCGAGACGTGTCGGCCGACGACGCCGCGCGAGTCGACAACGAGGCGGACGACCCGGTCCAGACGGTCGAGTCGCCCGACGGATCGATCGCGGTCACGGTCGACGTCACCGGCGGATCCCCGACCTACGAGGTCGCTCGCGGCGGCGAAACGTACGTCGGACCGTCGACGGTCGGGTTCGACTTCCGGAATCAGCCGTCGTTCGGCGCGAGCGCCGACGGGGAGTCGGGCCCGGTGACGGTCACGGGCACCGAGCGCGAGTCGGCAACCGAGGAGTGGGAGCCGGTGTGGGGCGCGTACGAGGAGGTGTCCGCGGAGTACCGCGCCCTGAGCGTCGGGCTCGCCGACGCCGCCGGGGACGCGGACGGGTCGGGCGCCCCCGCGGCAGACGCGCGGACCGCGACCCTCCAAGTGCGCGCGTTCGACGACGGGGTCGGCCTCCGGGTCGTCCTCGGGGAGGGGTTCGCGAGCCACTCGGAGAAGGCGGTGATCGACTCGGAGAACACCGGCGTCGACTTCGCGGCCGACTACGACGCCTGGTGGATCCGCAACGAGGTAACCAATCCGCGGTTCGAGCAGGAGTACGCGGAGACGCCGCTGTCGGAGATACCGGCCGGGAGCCGCGAGACGCGGCCGACGGACACGCCGACCCGGACCGGCGCGCACACGCCGCTGACGGTGGACGCGGGCGACGCGTACCTCAGCGTCCACGAGGCGAACCTCGACGACTACGCGGCGGCGACGCTCGCGCCCCGCAGCGACGACGGGGGGACGGCCTTCGCGACCGAGCTCACGCCGCTGCCCGACGGGTCGAGGGCCTCGCTCGACCTCCCGGCGGCGACGCCGTGGCGGACGATACAGGTCGTCGACCGGCCGGGCGAGCTGATCGAGTCGCAGCTCGTCCCGCTGCTCGCCGACCCGCTCGACGAGTCGGCGCTGCCGACCGCGGGCGGCGAGCCGGACGCCGACTGGATCGAGCCCCGCAAGTACGTCGGCATCTGGTGGACGATGATCGCGGGGCAGGCGAACTGGGAGTACAAGTCGGACGACGAGATCGCCGGGAACGACGGAAATCCCGCCGCGTACGTCCACGGTGCGCGGACCGAGCGCATGAAGCGGTACATGCGCTTCGCGAGCGAGAACGGGATCGACAGCGTGCTCGTCGAGGGGTGGAACGAGGGGTGGGACACCTATCCCGGGGACGGCACCGGCTTCGGCTTCGGCGTCGACGACTCCTATCCGGACTTCGACGTGCCCGAGGTGACCGACTTCGGCGCGTCGCTGCCGGACCCCGTCGAGATGACGATCCACAACGAGACGGCCGGTAACATCCCGCAGTACGAGGCCGCGATCCTCGACGAGGGCGTGTTCGCGGGGTACGAGGCCGAGGGGATCAACTCGATCAAGAACGGGTACGTCTCGGACCCGGGGCTCGGCATCGACGGCGACGGCGCCGAGCCGACCCACAACCAGCACAACCAGCTCGCGGTGAACCACCACCGGCTCGCGATCCGTGAGGCGGCCGCGAACCGTCAGCTGCTGGAGATCCACGAGGGGATCAAGCCGACCGGCGAGATCCGGACCTACCCGAACGTGGCGAACCGCGAGGTGGTGAAGGCCCAGGAGTACGACGGGTTCGGCCAGCTCGGATCGAACGTCGGCCGCGACCACCACGTCACGCTCCCGTTCACGCGGAACCTCGCCGGCCCGGTGAGCTTCCAGCCGGGTATCTTCGACGTGACCTTCGGCGACGACCGCGGCGACCAGGTCCAGACGACCCGCGCCAAGCAGCTCGCGATGTACCCGACGTACCTCAGCGGCCTCCAGATGGCCGCCGACCGGATCGAGGGGTACGTCGACGAGACGTTCGAGGTGGGCGAGGGGCTCCAAGCCGCGGCTGGCGAGCGCGACGGACTGGTGACCGACGACACGTGGCGGGACGCGTTCGGCACGAACCACGTCGCCGTCGACCCTAACCGCGCACCGAGCGGCTCGTCGGTGACGTACGTCGTGCGCGGCGTCGAGGAGCCGGGGACATACGACCTCCACCTCCGGTACGCGAGCGCGCCGGAGGAGAACGCGCAACGCGTGATCGACGCCGGCGGGCCGCGAGCGACGCTCCGCGTCGGCGACGCGAGCCGGACGATCGAACCCGACTTCACCGCCTACTGGGACGACTGGCGGGTGTTCACGACCGAGGTGGAACTCGACGCGGGCGACACCGAGATCGCGGTCGAGCTCGACTACGAGGACGGCGGAGACGGGTTCACCGGCGACGTGGGGGGATTCAACCTCAACGCGGTCGCCGTCACCGAGTCGGGCAAGCCCTCCCCGATCCCGGCCGAGTACGAGGGGTACGTTCCGGAGAACGAGAACTTCGACGCGAAGCCGGAGTTCTCCTTCGTCGAGTCCGTCCCGGCCGCCGGCTGGGACGAGACGCGCGTCGTCGGCGCCGCGATCGGCGACTACCTCGCGATCGCCCGCCGGCACGGCGACGAGTGGTACGTCGGCGTCATGACCGACGGGGCGGGCCGCGCGGTCAACGTGCCGCTCGACTTCCTCGCACCCGGTAAGTCCGGGGACGCGCCGGGGCACGGCAAGGGTGGCGGAAAGGGGAAGGAGAAAGGGAAGAATAACGGGAACGGCGGCGGCCGCGACGGCCCGAAGTACGTCGCGGAGATCTACTCGGACGCGATCGGAGGAGGCGTCGACGCCGACCCGACCGGGGTCCGGATCGACGAGGCGATCGTCACCCCGAGCACGACGCTGCTCGCGTCGCTCGCGCCGAGCGGCGGAACTGCTGTCAGGTTCCGTCCGGCGCGGGGCCGCGAGATCGGTCGACTCCCGGAGTACGAGCGGCCGGAACAGGACATCTCGATCGAGATCGCGGAGGAGGCCGACCTCGACGAGTCGTTCATCGCGGGGACAGGGTCGAACGACGCCGGGTTCGTGGGCGGCACGAACGTCGAGATCGTCGTCGACGGCGAGGTCGAGACGCTCGCCAACGTCCGGCTCCCGCCGAACGCGACGGACGAGACGGTCGAACTCGGCTACCGGGTCACGGCGATCGGCACCTACGACGTCGCCGTTCGCGACCCGGAGACCGACGAGGAGCTCGCCGCGGAGACGGTTACCGTCGCTCCCGGCGACGTCGTCGCCGAGCTGACCGACCCGAAACGCGACGACGACGGGCCCGGCGAGTACATCTACCCGACGGACGGTGCGTTCCGAGACGGCGCGTTCGATCTGCGCTCATTCCGCGTCTTAGAGACCGAGAAAGAGTACCGGTTCACATTCGAGGTGGAGAACCTCTACGACGCGTTCGGCGGCGACTTCTCGCCGCACTACTTCCTCGTCTACTTGCGCGATCCCGACGCGAACGGCGGCCGCACGAGCGCGCTGGACGATCTCGGGCTCACCGCCGAGTTCGGCGCGCCGTGGCAGTACCGGATCGACGCCAGCGGCTTCGCGAAAGGGATCACCGACGCCGACGGCGGAGACCTTGGCACGCCGGAGGTGTTCGTGAGCTTCGAGTCGAACACGGCCGTCGTCTCGGTGCCGAAGTCCGCGGTCGGCGGCGACATCTCTGGCTGGGAGGTGGCGCCGGTCGTCGGCTCGGAGGACCGCGGCAGCTTGCGCGCGGTCGCCGAAGAGGCCGGGACCTTCGTCTTCGGCGGCGCGCGCGAGGGCGCGGCCGGGAACGCGCCGCGGGTCGTCGACCTCGTGACGCCGGACGGCGTCTCGCAGGCCGACGCGCTCGACTACGGCCCCGATTCGCTCGCGTCGCTGCCGTTCACGTCGCTATAAGAGAGGCGGCGGAATCGAGAGGCCTCGCGGCGGGACGGCCCGCCGCGTTCAGAAGTGATTCGCGGAGTCGGTCTCGTGGCGGAGCTCGCCGCCGCGACCGCCCTCGACCGTCGAGGCGCCCTGATCGCCGGAGGAGGCGGTCCGCACCGTCACGTTGTCGACCTCGTCGAAGTCCATGATGAGGTCGCGGCGGATGTTGTCGGCGGTGATGTTCGAGATACCGCAGCCGGAGCAGGTGCCGCCGAGCTCGACGACGACCTCGCCGGTCTCGGGGTTCGCCTCGCGCACGACGCTCGTGCCGCCGTGCATCTGGATGATCGGCATCTGTCCGACCATCCACCGCTCGACCCGGTCCGCGAGGCTCTCGTCGCTCTCGTCGCTCATTACCTCCAATACATCGCCGACGGTATGGAAAGTTGCGGTTTAGGAGCCGTCGGGCGCGTCGAAAGGAACTGTGTCATCGTCGATGAGACGGAACGGCGGCAGTCGAGCGCGCTATCGCTCCCCGTCGTCGCCCGAGTCGGCCGCGTCGCCGGACTGGCTGGGGAGCCGCGTGGGGTCGGCCGGGTCGTCGCCGTTCAGCGAGTCGTCGCGTTCGAGCACGTACAGCAGCGGCCCGAGCGCGGTCAACACGAGGACCCCGGGTAGGGGCGCGTCGGGAACCGCGAGTAGCGTGACGAGGCTCGCACCGCCGGTGAGCACGACGAGCGCGGCCCACGCCGCCGGCGAGCCGAGGTCGACGCCGACGCGCGCGGCGTCGCGGTAGACGGCCGCGGCGATCAGCGCGACGACGACGCCTCCGCCGCCCCCGACGAGGGCCGTGGTGACGGACATACGGCTCGTTGGACCGAGACGTGAAAAAGGGTGTCGCGAGCGAGAAGGACTGGGAACGAGCGCGGAATCGAGAACGGGTGGGAGAGTCGAGACCAGGAAACGGGCCTACGGCGCCTCGCCGGTCTCGATGCTGAAGGAGTCGCGCGGGTACGCGACGCAGGTGAGCGTGTAGCCGTCGTCGATCTCGGCCTCTTCGAGCATCTGCTGGTTGTCGTGCTCGACGAAGTCCTCGGAGGGGCCATCCGCGATCTGCCCGGCACAGGAGACGCACTGGCCCTGTCGGCAGGCGTACGGGAGGTCCCACCCCTCGTCTTCGCCCTGTTCGAGGATGGGCTCGTCGTTGGAGAGCTCGACCGTCTCGCCCTGCTTGACGAACTCGACCTCGTAGTACTCCACCTCGTCTTCGGGGATGTCACCGGGGCCGGAGCTGACGGTGCCGCCCTCTTCGAGCTCGCCCTCCCCGCCCTCGGCGCCGCCCGTCGGGATGGCGCCGCCGCCACCGCCGCCGCCGACCGCGCGGTTACCCGGTTCCGGGAACTCGGTCTCGGGGACCGACGACGCGCGGTGTTCGAGCACTTCGTCCGAGACGTCGGTCGTGGGTTCCCACCCCGTCCCCCGCACCGAGGTGACGAGGACGACGAGAAGCGTCGCGACCGCCGCGAGGACGATCGCGGGGGGATTCACGATCGCCACGAGCACGATCGCCAGTGGGCTGAGCATACGAATGGATATGGAGAGGTGGTTTAAGGCCGTTTTGATCGGTCCAACGAGTCGAGACCGTCGCCGCGGAGCGCCCGCCGCGGAGCGACCCCCGGACGAGGCGGGGAGCGGTCCATTTATCGGCCGAGCGGTCGACGGAACGCCCATGGAAGTGAAATCTCGGCACCACCTCCGGAGCGACGAGATCACGGCGATCCGCGAGGCGGTGGCCGACCACCTCGGGGTCGACATCGACGGCGAGGCGTTCGAGTTCGTGGAGTTCGTCGACGCCGGCTACGAGCTCGTCTTGGTCGACGGCGACCCCGCCGTCTTCTACGTCGACGACGACGAGCCCTTCCTCACGGTCCGGGGGGCGAACGACTTCGACCCGGAGACGGGCGTCGTGACGGTCGACGCAGGGGCGATCTCCTTCGTCTCCGACGGCGCCGACGTGATGCGCCCGGGGATCGTCGAGGCCGACGAGGCGATCCGCGCGGGCGACCTCGTCGTCATCGCCGAGGAGACCCACGGGAAGGTGCTGGCGGTGGGCCGCGCGATGGTCGACGGCGACGCGATGGTCGGCGACAGCGGCAAAGTCGTCGAGTCGATCCACCACGTCGGCGACGACCTGTACGAGTTCTCGGTGTGAGCGGTCGGGAAGCGGCGGCCTCGATTCGTTCCGCGACACGTCCCGCGCTCCGCGCATTTTAATCGCCTCGCCCGCGACCCCCGACGTAATGACCGCGATCCGGGTGCTGAGCTACAACGTCCGCTACGCCAATCGGGGCGACCACCACGACGCCTGGCACGACCGCCGAGACGCCGTCGCGCGCCTGGTCCGCTTTCACCGGCCCGACATCGCCGCGTTTCAGGAGCCGCTCCCCGGACAGCGCCGCGACCTCCGCGAGCGACTCCCGGAGTACGAGTTCGTCGGCCGGGGTCGCGCGACCGACGGCGAGGGCGAAGGGTGCCCGATCGGCGTCCGGGGCGACCGCTGGGAAGTCACTCGGAGCGGGACGTTCTGGCTCTCCGAGACCCCGGACTCGCCGTCGGTCGGGTGGGACGCGTCCCACCCGCGGATCGCGACGTGGGCCCGAGTGCGCGCCGTCGACGGCGACGCCGCGCTCCGCGTCGTCAACACGCACTTCGACCACGTGAGCGCGCGGGCGCGGCGCGAGTCCGCCCGCCTGCTGCGCGAGCGGCTCCCGGCGATCGCGACGGGCGACGAAGCCGACGCCGACGGGACGGCCCCGGTCGTCCTCGTCGGCGACCTCAACTGTACGCCCGGGTCGGAGCCGCACCGGATTCTCATCGGCGACGACGCCGGAACCGGGGGGACCGTCGACGGAGGAGCGGTCGACGGAGGGGCGACCGACGACGCGCCCGCGCTTCGCGACGCCGCCGTTGCCGCCGACCTCCGGCACGGCCCGGAGACGAGCCTCACCGACTTCGCCCGCCTCATCGACGGCCGCCGGATCGACCACGCGCTCGTCTCGCCGGAGCTTTCGGTCGAGGCGTTCGCGACCCTCGCGGACCGCGACGACCGCGGGCGGTACCCCTCCGACCACCTGCCGATCCTCGCGCGGCTGTCGATGTAGCGGGCCTTCTACTCGTCGTCTGTTTCCGTCTCGTCGTCCGTTGCCTCGTCGGGCTCCCTACCGTCGTCCGTTGCCTCGTCGGGCCCCCTACCGTCGTCCGTTGCCCCGTCGGCTTCTCTCTCGTCGTCGGTCTCCTCGTCCGCGTACTTCTCCAAGACGGTCTCGTAGCCGCGCTTGGCCGTCTCGTACGTCTCGCGGAGGTCCGCCACCGGCGTCTCGCTCGCGTCGACCCGGAGGTCGTTGTAGTACGGGTCGTCAGTCTCCTCCTCCGTGTTACACACGAGCAGCGCGGCGGACTGGACTTCGAGATCCTCGCGCTTGTCGCCCCCCGCGGCGTGGCCCGCGGCGAGGGCGTCGATCAGCCGCTCGGCGAGGGGCGCGTCGCCGTGGGCGTCGGACTCGTAGGCGGCCGCGGTGTCCTCGACCACGTCCTCGCCCGTCAGGAGGTTGCCCGCGACGGTGTAGTTCTCTCCCTCCCGGTGGCCGTACCAGCCGTTACACTCGTCGCCGGAGAACGCGAACGTCCCGTCGGCATCGACGCCGTGGAGCTGGCGCTGAGCGCTCCCCTCGTCGGCGTTCAACAGCGCCTCCAGCGCGTCGTCGACCGCGAGCCCGTCGCCGAGGTACTCGATCCCCTTCCGTCCCAGTTCGACGTTGACGAGCGACTGGGTCGCCACCGCGCCGTCGGCCGAGGCGAAGGGACACAGCGTGCCGACGCCCGGCAGGCGGGTGGTCACCGCCACGCCGAACCGGGTCTGGTCGTCGCCGTCCTCGTCGGTGTACCGCTCGCGAACGCAGATGCTGAACGTCACAGGCGTACTGGGACGGCGCCCCGCAAAAGGGTGGGTGCCGGGGTCGATGGTTCCGGTTCTCAGCGACGGGCGCGCGGACAGCGCGCGTCTCGAACGGGGCCCAACCGGCGCGCGCGAGGGATTCGAGAGAGCCGACGCTCGCCGCCGCCGTAGATCCCACGGGTCGCTGATAAAACCGGTCGAGGGACCGTCGGCGAACCGGTCGGATCCGGTGAGGGCGCAGGCGCCGGTCGCTGAGTGATGCGTGTCAACGGGCGACATACTTATCAGTGGCAATCCCTCTCACATATATAGCCTCGGATACGGGCGAGGCGACCACCGACACCGACGCGCGCCCCGACGACGCGCCGCTCGCGGCTCGACGAGCTGTTGACATGCGCACGAAGAGCGGCCGCTCCGGCCGTCGCGTCGACCGTCGGCGACCCCGCCGCGCCCCCCGAGCGAACGTGATACGATGGCAGACCGACAAACGCTTGAACGGCTCAGCGAGGAGTACCGGACGGAGGTTCCCGACGACCTCAGAGCGGCGCGCTCGTTCGACTGGTACCTCGACGCGCTGTACGACGACCCCGGGATCGCGCGGAACGCGCACCAGCGCGTCGCGGACATGTTCGACCACTACGGGACGCACTACGACGAGGAGCGCGGCGTCGCCGAGTACGCGCTCGCCGCCGAGGACCCGCTCCACGACGGCGAGAACGTCTTCTACGGCCGCGAGGTCCACGAGGCGATCCACGAGTTCGTCAACAAGGTGAAGTCCGGGGCCCGCGGACTGGGTCCCGAAAAGCGGATCAAGCTCCTGTTGGGGCCGGTCGGCTCTGGGAAGTCGCACTTCGACTGGCTCGTGCGCCGCTACTTCGAGGCGTACACCCGGGAGGACGCGGGGCGGATGTACACCTTCCGGTGGGTCGACCTCTGTTCGGTGATCGACGACCAAGACCCCGACGACGACACGGTCCGCTCCCCGATGAGTCAGGACCCCCTCGTCCTCCTCCCGAAGCCGCAGCGGCAGGCGGTGATCGACGACCTGAACGAGCGGCTCGACGCGCCCTACACGCTTCGGAACGACCAACACCCGGACCCGGCCTCGGAGTTCTACCTGAACGAACTGCTCGCGCACTACGACGACGACCTCCAGCGCGTCCTCGACGAGCACGTCGAGGTCGTCCGGCTCGTCGCAGACGAGAACCGCCGGGAGTGTATCGAGACGTTCGAGCCGAAGGACAAGAAGAACCAGGACGAGACGGAGCTCACCGGCGACGTCAACTACGCCAAGCTCGCCGTCTACGGCGAGTCCGACCCGCGGGCGTTCGACTATGCCGGCGCGTTCTGTAACGCGAACCGCGGCCTGTTCTCCGGCGAGGAACTGCTCAAGCTCCAGCGGGAGTTCCTCTACGACTTCCTCCACGCCTCGCAGGAGTCGACGATCAAGCCGAAAAACAACCCGCGGATCGACATCGACCAAGTGATCGTCGGCCGGACGAACATGCCGGAGTACCGCGAGAAGACCGGCGACGAGAAGATGGAGGCGTTCAACGACCGCACCAAGCGGATCGACTACCCGTACGTGTTGGAGTACGAGAGCGAGGCGGAGATCTACCGGAAGATGCTCGCCAACGCCGACGTGCCCAACGTCCACGTCGAGCCGCACGCGCTGGAGATGGCCGGCCTCTTCGGCGTGCTCACCCGGTTGGAGGAGCCGACCGACGAGACGGTGAGCCTGTTGGAGAAGGCGAAGGCGTACAACGGCGAGCTCGAAGACGAGGAGATCGACCGGCGGAAGCTCCGGGAGGACGCCGCCGAGTCCGCCGACGTCGGCGAGGGGATGGACGGGATCTCCGCGCGGTTCGTCGGCGACGAAATCGCCGAGGCGATCATGGACGCGACCCACCGCGACCGCAGCCACCTCTCCCCGTTGTCCGTCTTCGATCACTTCGAGGCGAACCTCGGCGGCCACGGCTCGATCGCGGCCGACGACCTCGGCCGCTACGAGCGGCTCTTGGAGACCGTCCGCGAGGAGTACCGCGAGCGCGCGATCGAGGACGTGCGCCACGCGCTGGCGTACGACGTGGACGAGCTCCGGCGGCAGGGCGAGAAGTACATGGACCACGTGATGGCGTACATCGACGACGACACCGTCGACGACGAGCTGACCGGCCGCGAGACCGAGCCGGACGAGACGTTCCTGCGCGCGGTCGAGGAACAGCTCGACGTGCCCTCGGACCGCAAGGACGACTTCAGACAGGAGGTGTCGAACTGGATCTCGCGGCGCGCCCGCGAGGGGCGCGGCTTCGACCCGCAGGAGAACGACCGCCTCCGGCGCGCCCTCGAACGGAAGCTGTGGGAGGACAAGAAGCATAACATCAACTTCTCGGCGCTGGTGTCCGCGACCGACCTCGACGACGAGGACCGGAGCGCCTGGGTTTCGGCCTTGGTCGACCGCGGATATTCCGAGGACGGCGCCGCAGAGGTGTTAGAGTACGCGGGCGCGGCGGTCGCGCGCTCGGAGATAGCGGACGGCGGGGACTGAAATGAGCGAACGCACTCGAACGGGCGGCGAGGGGTTCGTCGCCGCGGCCGACGACGCCCTTCGGGGGGCGTACGACCCGCCGATGAGCCTCGAGTCCTACGTCGACCGCGTGTTGGAGAACCCGACCGCGGCCGCTTCCGGGGCGGGGTACGTCCTCGCGGCCGTCGAGTCGTACGGCACTCGTGAGGTCCGCGAGCGGGGCGAGACGCTCGACCGGTACCGGTTCTTCGACGACCCGGCGAACGACGGCGAACACGCCGTGTTGGGCAACACCCGCGCGCTCAACGCGTTCGTCGACGACCTCCGCGCGGCCGCGACGGGGCGCGGGAACGACGAGACGATCGTCTGGATCGACGGCCCGACCGCGACGGGGAAGTCGGAGTTCAAGCGGTGCCTGATAAACGGGCTCCGCGCGTTCTCGAAGACGGACGCCGGGCGCCGGTACACCGTCGAGTGGAACGTCACCGGCGCGGGCGTCGGGAGCGGGGGCGGGGCGGGCGCCGCGTCGCTCTCGTACGGCGACGGCGGCGACGCCGGGGAGTGGTACCGCAGCCCGGTCCAGACGCACCCGCTGTCGGTGTTCCCCGAGTCGGTCCGCGAGTCGGTCGCCGACGCGGCCGACGACGATGCGTATCCGATCGCCGCCGACGTGGGGCTCGACCCGTTCAGCCGCGAGGCGTACGACCACCTGGAGTCGACCTACCGCGAGCAGGGGCGCCGCGACCTCTTCTCGGCGATCACCGACCGCGACCACCTCCGCGTGACGAGCTACGTCGTCGATGTCGGGCGGGGGGTCGGCGTCCTCCACGCCGAGGACGACGGGACCCCCAAAGAGCGGCTCGTCGGCTCGTGGATGGGCGGCATGTTGCGCGAGCTCGACTCGCGCGGCCGGAAGAACCCGCAGGCGTTCAGCTACGACGGCGTCCTCTCGCAGGGGAACGGGGTCGCCACCGTCGTCGAGGACGCCAGCCAGCACGCCGACCTGCTCCGGCGGCTGCTCAACGTCCCCGACGAGCGGCGCGTGAAGCTCGACAAGGGGATCGGGATGGACTTAGACACCCAGCTGATCGTCATCTCGAATCCCGACCTCGACGCCGAGTTGGACCGGCACGCCGAGCGCGGCGACGCTGACCCGCTGAAGGCGCTGAAGCGCCGGCTCTCGAAACACGAGTTCCGGTACCTCACGAACCGCCGCTTGGAGGCGCGGCTGCTCCGGCGGGAGATCGCCGGGGCGACGGCAGTCGAGGACGGTAGCGTCGGCGCGAGCGGCGCGGCCGCCCCGGACGCCGGTGACGGCAGGGACCGCGACCCCGGAGCGGCGCCGCTGTCGGTCGCGGTGCGGGAGTCGGACGGGACAGTCGCCGAGCGCGAGATCGCGCCCCACGCGATCGGGGCCGCGGCGCTGTACGCGGTCGTCACGCGGCTCGACGCGGACGACCTGCCCGGCGACCTCGACCTGATCGAGACCGCCGAGCTGTACGAGACCGGCGAGGTCCGCCGCGGGGACGACGCGGTCACCGTTGCCGACGTGGACCTCGCCGAGGGGGACGGCCGAAACGGGATCCCCGTGACGTACGCGCGCGACGCGGTCGCGGACCTGCTCTCGTCGACCGCCGACCGGAGCCACCCGGAGCTTCCCGTCGAGCGAGTGATCACGCCGACGGACGTGCTCGACGCGCTCGCCGACGGGCTCGTCGACGCCCCCGTCTTCTCGCGGGCCGAGGCGGCGGAGTTCGACGGGCGGCGCGAGCCGGTCGCGACGCAGATCCGCGAGCGGCAGCGGGAGGACGTGATCGACGCGATCCTCGCCGCGGAGACCGTCTCGGCGGAGACCGTCGCCGAGTACGTCGAACACGTGTACGCGTGGGACGACGACGACCCGACGGAGCGCGGACGCGCGGACGAGGCGCCGGACCCGCTCGCGATGAAGGTGTTCGAGACGGAGACGCTCGGGCGGTTCGACGAGAGCGACTACCGCGGGACCGACCCGGGCCGGGCCGTCGAGAGCTTCCGGCGCGAGCGCGTGATCCGGGGACTCACGCGGTACGCGTGGCGGAACCGCGGCGACGCGTTCAGCGTCGACGACGTGGAGCTCGCCGAGGTGCCGGAGCTGAAGGCCGTTATCGACGCGAACGACCTCGCCGACGTGAAGCGGCGGTTCCCCGACCTCGATCCGGCGGCGTGGGCCGACCCGCCGGCCGACACCGAGACGGAACGGGTGAAAGCGGAGACGATCGACCGCCTGTGCGACCGCGGCTACACGCCGGCGTCCGCGGAACTGACGAGCCGGGCGGTGATGGAGCAGGTCCGCAAGGAGTGGCCCGATATCGACGGTGAGCGGGCCGGCGACGCGGGTCCGAGCGACGGTGCCGGTCCCAACGGAGGTGGTGACCCGTGGGACTGACCGAGGACCGCGAGCGGTTCCGCGAGGTCGGCGAGACGCGCCGGGCGGACCTCGCAGAGTTCATCAGCCACGGCGACCTCGGCGGGTCCGGCGTGGACCGGATCCGGATCCCGATCAAGCTCGTCGACCTCCCCGCGTTCGAGTACGACCAGCGCTCCGCCGGCGGCGTGGGACAGGGCGGCGACGGCCAGCCGCAGCCCGGCCAGCCGGTCGACCCCGAGCCCGGCGACGGCGACGAGGCGGGCGACCCCGGCGAGGAGGGCGGCGACCACGAGTACTACGAGATGGACCCGGAGGAGTTCGCCCGCGAGCTCGACGAGGCGCTCGGGCTCGACCTCGAACCGAAGGGGAAGCAAGTGATCGAGGAGGTGGAGGGCGACTTCACCGACACCGCCCGCGCCGGCCCGCGGGGGACCCTCGACGTCGACGAGTTCTTCAAGCGGGGGTTAAAACGCCACCTCGCCACCGACTTCGACGGGGCGTACGTCCGGGAGGGCCTGTTCGTCGACGGCGCCGACGTGGACGATGTCTTCGCGTGGGCGCGCGATGAGGGCGTCCCGGTCTCGCGGGCGTGGATCGCCGACGCCGCCGCGACCGTCGCGGACGAGCGTGGCGAACCGGTCGCTGCGCTTGACCGCTGGGAGAGCTTCGAGGCGCTCGACGACGGGGTGGACCACGAGCCCGTCACGCACCGGATCCGGCGCGAGGGGCTCGACAGCGTTCCGTTCCGCAGCGAGGACGAGCGGTTCCGTCACCCGGAGGTGATAGAGAAGCGCGAGCGCAACGTCGTGGTGATCAACGTCCGCGACGCCTCCGGCTCGATGCGCGAGACGAAACGCGAGCTCGTCGAGCGCGTGTTCACCCCGATGGACTGGTACCTGACCGGGAAGTACGACGCCGCCGAGTTCCGGTACGTCGTCCACGACGCGGAGGCGTGGGAGGTCGACCGCGAGGAGTTCTTCGGGATCCAGTCGGGCGGCGGAACCCGGATTTCGAGCGCCTACGAGCTCGTCGAGGAACTGCTGGAGGAGTACCCGTACAGCGAGTGGAACCGGTACGTGTTCGCCGCGGGCGACTCCGAGAACGCCGGTAGCGACACCACGAACAACGTGATCCCGCTGATGGAGTCGATCGACGCCAACCTCCACGCGTACGTCGAGACCCAGCCCGGCGACGGCGCGGCGAACGCCCGCCACGCCGACGAGGTCGAGTCCGCGTTCGGCGACGCCGACGACGTGGCCGTCGCGCGCGTCTCGGAACCGGACGACGTCACGGACGCCATCTACGAGATCCTCAGCACGGAGTCTGACGGCGGCGGGAGCGCTCCCGCCGGAACGACCGCGGCGCGGCGGACCGACGGAGGTGAACGCAGATGAGAGACGACCGGATCGAGGCGAAGCGCGAGGCCGACGCCCTCGACGAGCCGGCCGAGGAGGCCCGCGAGCTGGCCGAGCGGCTCGGGTTGGAGCCGTACCCGGTGCGGTACTGGGTGGTCGACCACGACCAGATGAACGAGCTGATCGCCTACGGCGGCTTCCAGCGCCGGTACCCGCACTGGCGGTGGGGGATGAACTACGAGCGGCAGCGCAAGAAGGACCGCCACGGGCTCGGGAAGGCGTTCGAGATCGTCAACAACGACGACCCGGCCCACGCGTTCCTCCAAGAGTCGAACGCGGCGGCCGACCAGAAAGCGGTGATCACCCACGTCGAGGCGCACGCGGACTTCTTCGCGAACAACGAGTGGTTCGGGCTGTACGCCGACCGCGGCGAGGGCGGCCCGAACGCCGCGGCGCGGTTGGAGCGCAACGCCGACCGGATCGCGGCGATCGCGAAGCGGGCCGACGTCGACCGCGACGAAGTCGAACGCCTGATCGACGCCGTGAGCGCGCTGGAGGACACGATCGACCAGCACAGCCCGGTCGACGCCGCGCGGTCCGTCGAGGAGCCGGGGATCGCGGACGACGTGAGCGGCGACGGCGACGACGCGCTCGACGCGATAGAGGCCCGGATCGACGACCTCGACCTCTCCGAGGAGGTGCGCCGGGACGTGTTCGACGACGAGTGGCTCGAAGCGCGCGGGGAGGGCGTCGAGCCGGAGGAGCCCCGCCCGGACGTGCTCGCGTTCCTGCGCGACCACGGGAAGCGGTACGACCCGGATAGCGGGAAGGCGGTCGACCGCGAGCCGTGGGAGACGACCGTCGTCGACGCGATCCGCGAGGAGGCGTACTACTTCGCCGGGCAGAAGCAGACGAAGGTGATGAACGAGGGGTGGGCGACGTACTGGGAGTCGCTGATGATGGGCGGCGAGGGGTTCGCCGGCGAGGACGAGTTCCTCACGTACGCCGACCACATGTCCCGGGTGCTCGGCTCGCCCGGCCTCAACCCGTATAAGCTCGGCTTCGAGCTGTGGACGCACGTGGAGCTGCGCGCCGCGCGCCGAGAGGTGATCGACAAGCTGCTCCGGGTCGACGGGGTGACGCCGGAGAACTTCCACTCGCGGATCGACCTCGACGAGGTCGCGACCCTGCTCGAACCCCACCCGGCGGTCGCGGGCGCCGGCCCGGCGACGCTGGACGAACTCGCCGACCTCGCCGCCGACGGCGATCCGCGCGTCGACGCCGAGGCGGTCGACCGGGCGCTGTCCGCTCGGCGCGAAGACGGCGACGGCGTGTCGGCCGACGGCGAGGAGATTGACGTGGAGCGGTACCCGTGGAAGCTCCTCACGCGCGAGGGGCTCGCGGAGCGCCACTACGTCCTCTCGCGGCCGGAACACCGGGGCGCGCTCCGGAACGTCTCTCGGGAGACGCTCGAAGAGCAGGCGCGGTACCTGTTCGACGTGGACCGGTACGCGACGGTCGCCGAGGCGATCGCCGACGTCGACCGCGCGGCCGGCTGGGAGCGGATGTTCGAGGTCCGCGAGAGCCACAACGACGTGACGTTCATCGACGCGTTCCTCACCGACGAGTTCGTGCGCGAGGGGAACTACTTCACCTACGAGTACAGCCGAGCCGCCGAGGAACACCGCGTCGCCAGCGTCGACGCCGACGACGTTCGGAAGAAGCTGCTCCTCCGATTCACCAACTTCGGGAAGCCGACGATCGTCGTGTTGGACGGGAACTTCCGCAACCGGGGGGAGCTACTCATCGGCCACCGGTACAACGGCGTCGCGCTCGACGAGGAGCGCGCCAAAGCGACGCTGAAGCGCGTGTTTGAGCTGTGGGGTCGCCCGGTGAACCTGGCGACGATCCACGTCGAGTACGACGACGGGGCCGTCCGGCGCGCCAAGCGACGCGGCGAGGAGCCGGAGGGAACCGAGGTCGGCGTGCGCTTCCAGTACGACGGCGGCGAGGTGACGGAACACGACCTCGACGAGTCGATCCGGGAACGGATCACCGCGGACGAGGTCGACTACGACACGAAGCCGGACGACTGGCTGGCGTGATCCGGGCGGGCGGCCCCCTCGGCCGGCGCCGGCGGGCCGACGCTCAGGCGAGGTCGCCGACCAGTTCCGCCACCGCCGCGACCTCCTCCTCGTTAATCCCGTGGCCCATGCCCTCGTAGATCCGTTCGTCCACGTCGGCCCCGAGCGCCTCCAACACCGCGGTCGTCTCGTGGACCCGCTCCTCGGGGATGTGCGGGTCGACGTCGCTACAGCCGACGAACGCAGGGGTGCTGGCGAGGGGGCCTGTCGCGTCGTCGCCCGCTCCGCTCCCGCGGTCGCCGGTCGCGAGGTAGTCGTCGACCTCGACCGCCTCGCCGATCAGCCCGCCGCTGAACACTGCGAGTCCGCCGTAGCGGCCGGGATCGCGGGCGACGAACTCGCTCGCGAGACAGGCGCCCTGCGAGAAGCCGGCGACGAGGACGCGGTCGCGATCGATCTCGGCGTCTGTCGCGCGGTCGACGGCCGCGTCGACGGCCCGAAGGCCCGAGGTCCGCCCCGGCTCGTTGTCCGCGACCGGCGCGAGGAACGAGTTCGGATACCAGGTGTTCCCGGCGGCCGCCGGCGCGAGGATCGCCACGTCGCGGTCGCCGGCGAGCCGTTCGCCCAAGTCGACGACGCTGCGGGCGGTCGCGCCGCGACCGTGGACGAGTACGAGCGCCGCGCCCGCGTCGTCGAGCGGCGTTCCGGCCGTGACCAGCGGCTCGTCGCCGTGCGGGTCGTCGCCCGCGTGCGGGCCCTGAGCGCCGTCCGCCATCTCAGATCCCCACGCCGGCGTCGGCGTCGGGCAGGTCGTGTTTGTTTACCGGCAGGCCGAGCTCCTCCAGCGCGCCCTCCATGTGGCGGTCCTGCGCGAAGTCGGCGCCGTCCTCCTCGCGGAGCCGTTGCGCGGTCGCGAGCACCTCGCCCTTGCGGTCGTCGGGTATCTCGTATTTGTCGGCGGACAGCTCGATGACGAGCCCGTTGTTGTCTTGGGTGTAAATCGAGTGGAAGATGCCGCGGTCGAAGACATTGTACCCCTTCCCTGCCTCTTCGAGCGCCGCCATGATATCCTCGTATTCGTCGGGCTCGACGGTGAAACACAGGTGGTGAACGGCGCCCGTGTTGACGCGCTGGCCGCGCGCGGACGCCCGCTCGTCGCTCACGAACACCGTGAGGATCCGCCCGTCGCCGGTGTCGAAGAAGAGGTGCGTCTGCGAGGGGTCGTCGAGGTTCGGCTGTCGCAACACGAGCGGCATCCCGAGCAGGTCGCGGTAGAACGCGAGCGTGTCCTCCTCGTTGCTGCCCCAGACCGTGACGTGGTCGGTACCGCTGGTGTGGAACGGTGCGTCCGGGAGCTTCGACGTGACCGGAGCCGCGCTCTCGTCGCTCATACCGATCGGAAGGCGACCGAGTCGTATAAACCCGAAAGGGACGGGACCGTGACCGGCTGACACCGGTGTTATCGGTCAGAATTGCGTCCGATGCCGTCAGCCGCCGTACTCCGCGCGAAACCGATCGACGAGCCACCGAGTGGCGCGTTTTCGGTCCCCGTCGGGCACGTAGACGAACGGGATCGGGGTGTCGAAGGCGCGCTCGCCGTACAGCCCCCAGTCGCCGGCCGACCGCGTCGTCCCGCCGTACGCGATCGGAATGTCGGCCAGCTCGGAGGGCTCGTACTCGGGGACGTACGAGCGTTCGATCCACACGTCGTGAGGCGGGACGTCCAGTTCCGCCGCGAGTTCGTGTTCGAGGCGCTCGTCGCCCGAGACGAGCCACTCGCCGAACGCCTCGCGGTCGACCTCGATCCGGTCGGCGTAGGCGATCCGATGTTTCCAGCAGGTCGTCGGGAACTGCCGCGTCCGATACCGGTCGTACAGCGTCGCGAGCGTGGTGTCCGGGCGGTCGCGCGCGAGCCGGCGCAGTCGCTCCGCGACGGTGTTGTCGTCGATCTCGCCGTCGAGGATCCCGTCTATCGTCACCGGCGGATCGCCGGTCAGCTCGGCCGCTCGCTCGGTGAGATCGCGGAGCAGCGCGTTCGCGTACACCGACTTGTGGTGCTGGGTCACCCACATGTACAGCGCGATCCGGCCCTCCAAGTAGTTCCCGAGCGTCGAGAGCGCCTTCTCGGAGAGCGCGAGCCCCTCGTCGGGGTGCGCCGTGTAGGCGTCGACCATGCGATCGGTGTCGAAGTTCAACACGTTCGCGCCCGTCATCCAGTTGTCTCGGGAGATGTAGTCGAGGCGGTCGACGTCGACCGGCGAGTGAAGCAGCTGTGCTCCGAGGCCGTGCTGCCACGGTCCGCCCCGCTCGTACACCAGACTGTACCCCAAGACGTACGCGCACACCTCCTCCGGGTCGACCGACAGGGATCGGAGCGCGTCGCCGAAGCGGTCGAGTATCAGGAGACAGCTCATGAGTTCGTGCGGACTCGCCCCGAGAAGTGGCGTGTCATCGAGTCCCGCCTCGCGAAGCGACGCGACGAAGCCCCGCTCCGCGAGCCGGTCTCGGAGTGCCGTCGCGTCGAGATGCCGCTCGCAGACGTGCGAGAACGGCGGATGGCCGACATCGTGGAGCAGACACGCACACTCCAGCGTCGACTGAATCTCGTCGAGCGTGTCCGAGGACGTGTTCCGGGTGAAATACGGCTCCTCACGGAGGTTTTCGAAGACGCGGCGGCCGAGGTGGTAGACGCCGAGGCTGTGTTCGAACCGCGTGTGGTTGGCGGCCGGATAGACGAGGTGGGTCGCCGAGAGCTGCTTGACGTACCGCAGCCGCTGAAACGCCGACGTGTCGATCACGCGATCGACGACCGCGTCGTCGAGTTCGATGTACCCGTGAACGGGGTCTTTGATCTGTGTCGTCATGTGTACAGCGACGCCGTCATCGCCTCCAGACCGCCGGTGCGACGCCGAGCGTCCGGACGGCGAACGGGTAGGCGAAAGCGATAGCGAGCACGAGCACCAACGACGCGACGACACCGAGCCCGCCGGTGATCCGGTCGGCGACCGCTAGCGCAGCGAACATGGCGACGAACATCACCGCCCAGTGGGGGGCCAGCTGTCGCACCTTCTCTCCTGTCGAACTCATGCCCGCCGTAGCGGTGCCGTCCGGTAGTGGCTGTCGGTCGAAACGCAGCATCGAAGCGAAACGAACGCCCCGACTCGGCCGGCTGTCAGTACCGCGACGGGATGAACGCCAGCCCAGCGAGCATGATGGAGGACAGCACCGAGAGGACGAGCACGCGCGAGAGGCCGCTGTTGTACTGGTTGAACTGGTCTATCTCGGAGACCTGCGCCTCGTACGCCTCGATGTCCGACGACATCCGAAGCGTCGAGGCGTCGGGGAAGTGCGCAACGTAGTCCGTGCCGCCGATCGTTACCACCGAGTGCTGGGAGAACTCCACGGTCTCCGTCTCGATCGTCTCCCACACGAGTACGGCACCGTCAGCGGTCACACCGTCGAGCGTAACCGTCTGTCCGTCGTACTCGAGGGTCTCGCCCACCTCGTACGAGCGCTGCTCGGGCGCCGGGAAGTACTCGTCGACGGGCACCAGCGTCCGTTCGCCGGAGTCGTCCGTCACGGCGACGTACTCGCCGTCGTCGAGCGTGACCGTCTCGTTCTCGGCCGCGTCGTCGGCGCCGAGGATCGCCTGCCGGTCGAGCACCTCGACGAGCGTGAACTCGGTCGCGTTCTCCCCCGTGACCTCGACGCGCCACTCGCGGTTACCGACCGTAACCGTCGAACCGTTCGCCCACGTCTCGGAGGTCTCCGCGGTGAACTCCCGCTCGAGCGTTCCGGTGATGACGGTCGTCGCCGCACCACCGTGCCCGCCTCCGCCCTCTTCCGTCTCGGAGATGTCGGCCACAACGTACGACTCACCACCGACTTCGACCGAGTCACCCTGCGAGGCGTCGACCTCCGGATTCTCGAGCGTGATCTCTGGACTATCGGCCGTCGCGGTCAGCGCGCCCGCCACGCCCGCGACGGCGAGGAACAGCGCGACAAACACGGCCACAGCGCGTCGTTGCATAGTTGACGCATGGGTCACCCGGTGTTTAACGGTTACTAAGCGGGTCAGTTCGCGGGACCGACCTCGCGGCGTACCGAGACCGAATCAAGAAGCCAAGGGCCGGATTTGAACCGGCGTTGGGCGGCTCTGCAGGCCGCTGCGTCTGACCAGACTCTGCCACCTTGGCGCTGTCCGAACGTACCGCTGTGGAGCGTTTAAGCCTAGCGGTCGCGCGTCAACGCCCTCGCCGCTCGCTATACATCAAAAAAGCCCACGGACGTAGTGTCCGTGGGCTGAGTGGGAGTATTCTCCCGGATGAGTGGGCAGGCGGCGACCCGTGGTTCCCAGAGGATCGCTCACTCCAGTACTTCACGGTACGCTGGTGGGC
>NZ_SGTV01000032.1:0-31469 GCF_005435035.1 Halorubrum sp. SD690R
GAGCGTGGAGGTTGTCTGCGCCGCAGTGTGGACAGGAGCGTTCTTCCCACACCGTCTTGAGACGCCGCTCGACGATGGCGTCGAGCGGCTCGGGCCGAAATTCTATTACCCCAAGTTCCGCAAGTTCTGCTAGCCTCTGGCCGAAGGCAGGACGGTCTTCACACATACCCGTCTTTGCCAGGCCAGAGGCACTAATACTCCTGGTTCCGCCAGTCTACTGAAGAGCGGCTCTGGTTGAAGAATCACGACGATTCTTCTTTTGATCATCTACAGATTCAGGCATTAGCATACGATATATTCTCCAATGTTATGAATATGTATTCCAATTTAAAAAGATATTCTAATTTTTATTTCTTGAGTAGGAATTTGATTCATTTACTGTGTTGAATAGATTCTGACTCACGGTTACAGAGGCTCATACAGTGGTTCTATGTTGATGATGCCGAACATCAAAACAGTTTCACGGAACTGTCGATACCAGCCGAGCGCTCGCACGGCATCGCCAAGCGAGCGCTTGGTTGTCGAGTATAAGATTTCAGCTACCTACCGCTGAGAGTAGCCCCTCGCTTGGTTGTGTGCGTTATTCGCAGCTGCTTTCGCTGACAAGCGGCGGTAATGAACAAGATACTCAACGTCGTGTACGGCTACTTCGTACTCGGTGTGCCTGTCTTGGAAGCCGTTGTCGGCGGCGACGGACTGCAGGTCGTCTGCGTTTCGGCGGACGACCTGCGGTCCGCTCTCCGTGTCATGCTTCCACCGTGCTGCGATGTGAACGCCGAGAACAGCAAGTGATTCCACATTAGTCAATGTCTCCACCTTCAGCGTCTGTATCTTCTGTCCTGCTCGCTGACGGAAGTACGAGGACGCACGCTTTTGATCAAAGAACGTGCTGTGAGAGCTGTCTGGCCGGACTACAGGTGCTGCTGCGCAGAAACGCGCAGTAGCGCCCACCATACCCACATTTCAGTCGATTAAACGACTTGTAGATCGTCGTGTGATCGGAGAGATCGTCCTGATCTAAGTCGAGAGCATCGCGGACTTCACCCATGTATCCCAGCCGATTCGGCGTTTCGCGGTAGCTATGATCATCTTCAAGCCGAAAACAGTGTAGCACGACGTGAACCCAGCGGCGAACCCGTGTCTGGCGGGCTCGCCCGCGTGCTTCCCTATGGTTGTTTAGCTAGACCACGACACTGATCAATGAATTCGAGGATACCGATCTCCATGCCAGGTTCGATTTCCTCGGCTTCACGCTTCTAGACCCGTAAAATCGGTCGATGAGATCGCTCTTCAACAGAGCAGATCTTCCTGAAGCAGCGTTCGTCGTCGACGACGCCGGCGACATCTCCCAGTTGAACACGGTAACAGCTGATCTCCTCGACCTTCCCGCAAGCAAAGCTGTCGGCATCAACGCATACGATGTGTTCGGTGCCGAGGGCGAAGACGAGACCCTCGCTGAGGAAGTCGTCCGTACTGAAACTCCCATCCGTGAAGAGGAGTTCAGGTCCGCAGAACGTCAACGAGATACAGTCTGCGAGAGCCGGCATCCAAGGCGTCCTCAAGAACCAGAAGCAAATTCTACAGGCGGTCGAGCAGACTGAAAGAGGGATCAGTGACATCGCGGCCGCAACAGACGAGCAGGCGAGTGTAGCGGAAGAGATCTCGAGCGCCGTCGACGACGTCTCTGACCGGGCCCAAGTCGTCAGCGAGGAGATTACAGAGATTGCGGACGAAAACGAGAGCCAGACGGAGATGGTCTCCCGTCTCACTCAGGAATTCGAAGACATCGACCGGCAGCTCGCGAGTGTGATGGATCAATCTGTCTGAGGGTCTCCTTGGTGACGGAGGTAATGCCTCCACCCCACGTTTCCGCTCTAAAACTGCTGAATATCAGCAGTTCAGACCACCTCCCGTAATTTATGCTTTGACGGTCCCCCTCTCTGTTAACCATCCGAGATGCTCACTCCAAACTGGGGGGTATGGAAAACCACGGCTCACTCTGAAGAAGGAGTGGAACAGCCACTCGCTCCAAATGAGGAGTGTAGACAATTCTATCAAACGTGGCCGCAGTCGGAAAATGGTGTAGCCCTAGGTCTCTGGATACTGATAATATCTATTTCAAATGGCTCCTGCGAACGTGACCGACTGATTGCCATCAACTACAGGGTACACACATGTCTCGGTTGTTGAGTCGATTTTACACGGTATGTTCGACCAGCGGCCGAATGATTATGACTCCGCTCAGGTAACGTGGTGGTAATGAGTACCGAAACGGGTACGAACGACGACGTCCGAAGCGGGCGAACGATTACGCTCACTCAGGCGGACGACGGCTGGTGGGTCGCCCGTGACGAGGCGACCAGTGTCGCAAGCCAGGGTGAGACGCGGCAAGATGCCCTCGACAATCTTGACGAGGCAGTCGCACTTCGCAGGGGAGAAACTGGTGACTCGGTCGACAATTGGGAGGAGGAAAAAAAAGTGCTTGAGGAACTTGGTATCGATCCTGATGAAGTCCAGCAGGCTCGCGACGAGCACGATGGCCTCCCGGAGTTCATGCAGTAAGTCGGATGGGAGCGCCTGATTTTTCTGGACGCGATGTCGTCAAAGCACTCTCGAATAATCGTTTTGCTATCGTTGATCGGACCGGCAGCCATGTCAAGCTTCGATACGAGACCCGACGAACGACGACGATGTCTGTGTCGTCTCCGTCCCGCAACACGATCGGATCCGAACTGGAACACTACGTAACATCGCAGACCAGTCCGGAGCGGAAGACTTCGAGAAGTGGTGTCAGTGGATCGATCGGCAGTGCTGATAGATTACTTATCTGACTGCTCGAAGGTATTTCGGTTGTACCTACCACTACAGATCATCCGTCTTTAGTTAAGCCTGCTAGTAATATTCTATAGTGAATTATGCCCAATGGTATTAAAAATGGGAGAATATACAGTTCAGAATCTGATGGTCCAACTATCGAGCGATACGCACCCCCCATCAGTGCCATTTTCTCCGTGTAGCTGGCGTGAAGGTGTCGAATAGGGGAAGAAAACGAACCCACTGCGTATTACTGTGAGTATTAACTGAAGACGGATGCCACTACAAATGAGCGAACCTCTTTTTCGTGGGGTTATCGGAGGACGTCGAAGACAGCTCGAATCTCGTCTTCATCCACGTCGACGCCGCGGCGCTCCAGCACCTCGACCGCGACAGCGATGTCCCAGTCCTCGAACGACTGGAGAACCGATAATTCAGCGTCATGGAGTTCGCGTTTCGAGAGCTCGTCTTCATCGAGCCCATGCTTTGAGGCCACCGCCCCGACACGACTCCGGTTGGCACTAATTGGGCCGAACGTCTCGTCACGGACGTAGTAGCTCTGCTGGCTCGTTTCTGCGAATCCGAATGGTTCGGGGTACTCCTCAGCTGGGGGTTGGCTCTCGTCGGTGTCTTCACTCGGCTCCGTCGACGAGTTGCTATTTCCCGTCGACGGCGCAGCGGTCGTGCCAGCATCGGCCGTAGACGGGTTATCGGCTGGCTCGTCCACGTTACTCGTCCCGCCGTCACCTTCCTCCTCTTCAATCGCATCGCCGAGGCCGCCGAAGCGGTCCGCCTCATCAGGCATGATTCGTCACCTGCGCGCGCTTGTCCTCGGGATCAGGGCTCGCTTCGGCAACGCGGTCGGCGAGCGCGTCGAACGCAGCCACCTGGTCACATGACGGTTTCCACTCGCTGACCGGGAGCCCATGACGAGTGGCGTCGTTGATGGCCTTCCGGTATCGGATGCCCGGCTTCGGGATATCTGGATACTCGCCCGTGACCGAGCGGCCACCGTCGGCGACCGCCTCGAAGAACGCCGGCTCGACGCGTGCATACTCGGGAAGATAGTGGTCGAAGCCGTCGTACGTGAGATCCTGTGCAGTTGCACCGAACTCCCCATTCGTGTTGAGTTCACGGGCGAGCATCTGCTCGCCGCTCTCCTGAGCGATGCTCTCGCGCATCATGTTCGGCGTGATCGCGACGATATCGAGCGGAACCTCGTTGCGCAACGGGACGAGCGACCGGCGAAGAAGATTCTCCAGCCCCGACACCGAGCCCGCGCTCGGGATGAGTGGCACGATCACGCGTTGGACGGCGACGAGTGCGGCGTCATGGAGCATCCCGCGCCCACCAGGCGGATCGATGAACACGTAGTCGATGTCGCCGGAAACGAGCGGCTCGACGACTTCGCTGCGGATGAGCTTCACGCCGAAGCTCTGGTCTTTCATTTTGCCCTCAACAGTCTCAAGATCCTCCGTAGCCGGCAGCAGGTGCAACCCGAACTCAGTCTCGGTGAGGAGATCTGCCGGATCGGTCTCCTCGAAGATCGCGTCGCCGATGTCGGCTCCGTTTCCGAGCTCGCGCTCGTACCCGAGTAGCGTGGTCAAGTGGCCGTCCTTGTCGAGGTCGATGATGGCAACCTCATGGCCTTGCTCAGAGAGTTGGTGGGCAACGTTGAGCGACGTGGACGTCTTGGTAACGCCGCCCTTGAACAGCGAGACGACCGCACCCGGGAAGCCTTCGAGTGAGACGCTCACGCCGACCGCCTCCGTACGGCCACATCCAGATTGGTGAATATGCGCATATCCACGTATCCAGATGGGAACCACTTAGATATTTGGATGTGTGAGCACTTGCATATCTACATATGTAGATATCTGAGTATCTGATCTAATTTGGATATGCAGATATGTAGATATCCAGATATCCGGATAAGAAGGGATGAGCAGCCACTGTTAGAACTCATCGAGTGAACCGAGTACGCCCAGTGTCGCGTCGCAGCCACACCGTTCCTCGGCCCTCAGCCACAGACTGGAGTCTGGGCTAGGGTCGGTATCTTTCGTCGTGCCCCTGAGATCCCGCATCCTCAAAACGCCGGCTGTTCGTAGCGGTCCCCCACCGGATCCAGTTTTCTCGTTGTACCCACCCACACTGGTTTCAGTATTTCCTAAATCCGGAACTGAGCTGTACCTCCCCCCACCGCTTCCAGTAATAGCGGTCGCCCTACGCTACGTCGTTGATATCGGCCAGACGACGGAGCTCCGATGCACGCTCATCGATATCGAGTTCGCCAGCAAGTGCAGAAAGCGCCGAATCGAACGGGACGTCGAGTTCGTAGGTGTTGAAGTTCCCACGCATCCCCGACCCGGAGTTGTTGTCGCGCTCGCGAAGGATGCCGAGCATCACCAAGTCCTTCACGTGGTTGTGAATCGAGCGCCGACTCAGCGGTGAGATGCCCATCGTCTCACACACGTTTTGATACCGTTCGAACACAGTCCGCGTTCGGGCCGGCGTGTCATCGGCCGCAGCGAGCGACACGATTGACAGCAACGAGAGATGGCCGTGATGGGTGAGTTGCCGGATCCCCTCCTCAACGCGTTCGCGCTCTAACTCTTGGCGAGCCGCCTCCACGTGGTTCTCGGTGATGACATCCTCATCCGCTCGTTCGGCTTGCTCGCCCGAGAGGCGGAGGAGATCGAGTGCTTGTCGGGCAGACCCGCGGTCTTTCGCCGCGAGCGCTGCACACAGTCGAATCGCTCCCTCATCGACGGCATCCTCTTTCAACGCGATTTCCGCTCGCGATTCAACGATCGATACGAGTTCGTCGGCCTCGTAGGCTGGGAAATGGAGTTCGCGTTCACACAGCGTATCCTGAACACGTGGATCCAGTTGGTCGGAGAATTTGAAGTCGTTCGAGATGCCGATGATACCGACTTTTGTGTGCTCAAGGTTGCCGTTCGCACGGGCACGGGGGAGTTCATAGAGGAGTTCGTCGTTGGAGCCGATCGAGTCGATCTCGTCGAGGATCAATAACACGGTGCCGCCGATGTCTTCGAGCTCGTCGTAGAGCATCCGAAAGACCGTCTGTTTCGGATGACCCGTTGCGGCAATCTCGCCACCATCGGGTCGCATCGCGTTCACGAGTTGCACGGCGACCTGATACGACGACGAGAGCGTCTTGCAGTTCACTGAGAACACCGTGACGTCAATGTCGTCGTACTCTTCGGCGTCTTCCTCCAACTGCTCCATCAGCCGACCGGTCACGGCTGTCTTTCCCACGCCAGTGTTGCCGTACAGGAAGATATTGTCCGGCTCCCAGCCATCGATAACCGGCTGGAGAGCGTCCATATAGTCCGCGATCTCCTCATCGCGCTCCTCTATCTCGGGAGGAGTGTAGGATTCTCGGAGTGCGTCCTTGTCGGCGAAGATGGACGCATTCCGCTGAAACCGGCGCATAGTATTGTACGTGTAGGCAACTGATATAAAACCTGCCTTGCCAGTGTTTCCAGTGTTTCTAGTAATACCCTCACCCACCCCACTGTTTCCAGTTTGTTCTATTAGTAGCTCGGCTTTGAACGTGGAGTATCTAACACTTCCTCGACCGAAAATGGCGGCTGAGACGGTGTACAAACAGAAAAGAGAGTTTCAGTCGCAGACTCTAAGCTCTCAACCAGAGGATCAAGTGGCGTGAATGCTGCCTTCATCTTCCCCAGTGAATCTCCTCTCCTGTTCGAGTAACTTCTATAACCCGTATAGGACGGTTTTCCTCCGTTTGAGTTTTATAATGTCAATAAGACAATGTTCAAAGATGAGTTAGTAGTATGGGGGTGCTAGGGCGATCTTCGCGCGCGGCCACACTCCACCGTTTCCAGTTTTCTCACGTGTTTCAGCACATCGAGAGTGGGCTGTTTCGGCCAGTAATACTGGAAATGGTGGGGTGGGTGTGTTGGATAGTACGGTCGACTGATGTGTACTGGACCGCTCTGACGAGTGTCGTCAGCGCAGATCGAGTCCCCATCGTCACAACCTACTCACACATCACCGGTATCTGACTCGGCTAACTGGTACAGCGGCTTCTGTGCGTTCTTCAACTTCTCGAAGAGGTCGACTATTCTAATCCGGTCGTTTCTGCGACGATGGATCGAATTCGTCAGTATATTTCTGCTGCCACCGATCGACCCGAGCACACGATAGAGCAAGCAGATGCGGAAGTGGGTGGGGCAGCAGCAACATTCCTCGAACAGGGACGGACAGAACCGATCGGCATCTACACGAACGACTTACCGGCGTTCAGCGGGATTGAGCGCGCACTCTCATACATGGCTACGAGGGCGCAGTTCAGCTCATCAAAGCCTTCGACTTCGTCACGTCCGTCGAAAACCGGTACTGGTTCTCCGAATGACCCTTTAGCACGGAGGAGGCCAATGAGAATGTGACAGTACTAGTTCAATAACCTTTATTGCGGATTGCGTACAATTCGCTACTAATAATGGCAACTAGAGAAGCAAACTGGGATACCCCCCTCAATACGGGTGGTGAAGCATTCGAACTCCTCGGTAATGCCCGCAAAGCATGGATCTATACGTATATTCAGCATCATCCATCTACAACGATACAAGATATTGTCGAGACTCTCGACCTTCCGCAGCGAACGGTCTACGAGTATGTCGAGGATCTCGAGGGTGCAGGCTTCGTTCACCAGTCAAACGATGGCCGTCCAGCAGAATACAGGGCTCATGACATTGAACTCCAATTGGTAGATGGTGAGACCAAACGGCAGATCACGCCTGAGTTAGTTGAGGCGATTGCTCGGCGAACCCGAGACGAAGATATTGATACGTTCATTGACCGTCACGGGTTGGACGGGCTGGCAGTCGCGCTGGAATACGCTCGCGAATACGCCGATGGCTCGGTTACACATCAGATTATGGCTCGAGAGCAAGAACTCTCACCCCTTGAAGCAGGCGTTATTCTGGACGCACTCCGACCTGTCTTTGAGGACTGACTCAGAATGGAATATGACGACACTGTCGTGTTCATCGATTCTTCTGTCCTCATCAGTTGCGGCCGGCGTCAAAGTACACGCTTTCAGGCGCTTGCCCGAGAAGCCCGCCAGCGTCAAACCGTCTTCCGTATTTCGCCGCAAGTGTATGCAGAAGTAACTGGAGATCGATCTCTAAATGAGTACACAACTGGTGATTACGCCGTTGACGAAGCACTTGAAGAGGGGTGGATGAAAGTCACCGAAAGTCCATCTTATTCGAACTCGGATATCTCAACAGTGATGGATCAAGCACGGAGTTTCATTGCGAGTTCCAGCAACCGATCAGAAGATATCATCGAAAAAGCGGACACAGAAATGGTCGGATTGGCGCTTGAACTGCTTCTGACTGATACTGTAGATCGGGTTGTTCTCGTAACGAACGACATTCCACTTGGTGAAGCAGCTGAATCGTTGCTCCCTCAATATGGATTCGACACTAAGCAAATCAGTTGGCTTCGTGGTGGCGATCTCGCTGATGAACTCGGTGAGGATTTTGTCCCTGAATTTGATTGAGCCGGCTCTATTGAGCTCCTATTCTTTGTACATATGACTGCCTGAAATAGTCCACCGACGAGAACTGCATATCTCGCATTTTGTGTCACTTCGGCTGCCGGGCAATCCACAACTCGACTTTCGAGAAGGTTATTTTTCATTCACCCGCTGGTCTGTCTGTGAGAATGCCTCTGTCGCCATGTCGGCGCGCTCAGCCGCCTCGATGTGCTGGTAGGCCTCGCGGACCTGTTCCTCGCTATTGTCGAGATACCGGGCTGCAGCGGCGTAGCCGAACTGTCGAACGAGGACCTCACCGACGCCCCGCCGCCCGCCGTGTAGTTCGAGGTAATCGCCATCGAGTGAGAGGTCCAGTTCGTCGCGACGCTCGGTGAGCGCATCGTCGTTCCAGAGCCGCTCCATGATCGACCGGGCGCCGTCCGTGGTGAGCGGCTTCGGCGCGTCGAGGTCGTGCTCGGCAGCGACGATCAGGTCGGGGGCGCCTGTTCGGACGCGCTCGATCGCGTCGTCGTTGAGGCCGGCGCCACCTAGCCCCCTGATGACGTGATTCGCGAGCGACGGCCGATACAGCGTCGTGAATACCGGCCACGATTCCGGGACGTCTAGCACCTCGGCGTACCGTTTTAGCGGTTTGATGACGGGCTCAGGGAGCGAGGCCTCCTTCCACTCGCGACTCTTCCGAAATACCGTCACACTGCTATCCGCAAATGACACGTCACGCCAGCGTATCCCGTTGCGGCCCTCTCGGTCCTCTTTCGGTGCCGAGAGGAACTCCGACCCGCGCAGGCCAGTGTAGGCGACGACGTACACGAGCGCCTGTTCACGACACCGCTGGTACGCCTCGAATCGAGCTTTCTGTTTGGCCTGCCAAGCCTCGCTTTTGGGATCATCCCGATCAGCGTGAGGAACCTCAATAGCGCCGAGTGCGTCGAATGCTTCGGAGACTCGACGGTCAACGAACTGCGTGATCAGGTCGCGGTGGATCGGCTCCCACGCCTGCTGGTCGCCCGGTCGGCGACCGTCGTTCTCGGGAAGTGGATCTTCGGCGTCCGACTCGCGGGCATAGTGACGTGGGAGATACCCTTGTGCGTGCGCCCACCCGCACCACGACGCGACGTGTGCGTAGTAGGTGAGCACTGTGCCGGCGGTGTACCCGGCAGTCGAGAGGTACCGTGCGTAGTCTGAGAAGACGGTCGTGTCGAGGTCGACGAACCGGATTGTGTCGTTGTCGACGACGCCGGCCCACGATTCTGGCGGTGACGCATTTGCTGAGTCAGCTGTCTTGCCGAGACACCAGCGTCGGAATCGATTCAGTTCGCGCTCGGCGTCCGTTCGATACGCACCCTCCTTGCCGGCGTCACCCTTCCCCTTGTCCGTGAGATATTTCGTGAACGTGTCCTCGATCGGCGTCTCGACAGAGCGACGGCCCGTCATTGGGCCTCCGGAGTGTGGGGGTTCTGCCGTCGGATCACCGCTGCGGACGCGGCGATCCAGCCGGAGCGACTGTGTGGGGAAGCGTCGGGCATAGTTCTGGATCTGGCTCGTTTGGGGCCACGGGTGGGGGCCACTAAGAGTTTACTCTGTCTTACCGGAATAAGACTAAGTAAGTTATTTCTCGCGATTTGGTCGGGTGTTAGCGTAGATCGCCCGGATTTCGGTTAGAGAGTGCCTATACTCCGATTGGTGGAGAGAGTAAATCATATATCGCTATACACAATTAGGCCTTGTGAGTTGCGAATGCCGGTCAAAACGTTCACGGGATCGACTCTATTCGGACCAGTACCCGCTAGAAATAGCCGTGATTACACTCTAATTGCTATCATAGAGCTAGAATTATTATACTAAACAAACTTATCGGTCGAAATATATCTCAGCAAAGAGTGATGCCTCTCGCGAAGGGCTAGCCCAGACCGAGCTCTAAATGAGTGTGATCAGCTCTTTGTCCAGCCAATCAAGGAACCGACTGAGTGTGATTCTAGGCTTCTTCCGGGTTTCAATGACCCCAATGCGCTCTTGTGTGAGGAAATCGACTAACAACCACATATTGTAGACCACACACCCGAAGGCGAAATGGAACCACCGGACTCCGAACTCCTTCGAGGTAGTCCACGCTGCTGCGTTCTTGATCGATGAGTATGAGTTCTCTATCGCTCCGCGATCACTGTACTGTTCGATCTGCTGTTTCGTCCAGCGCCGGTCTAATGCGACCTCGTCACTCGCGTCGAGACTGGTGATAAACGGCTGTGGCGATCCCTCTTCATGGACATCATCATCTTCTGCTGGGGGCAACACGGCAACGGTCGTATGTACCGTGTGGTTTGAGACGCCACCCTTTACTGTACCGTGTATGACGAAATCCTCCTCGACATACAGCGGGGTGTCGTTCGGTTCGTGATACCCCTGCTTCACTTGATCAAACCGGTCGCACATCGGTCCAATTCGATGCTGATCTTTCTGAGCAGGGATCACGTAGTCCAATCCCTTGTCAGTAAGCGTCTGAATGACGTCTACAGCGTGGAATTCACGATCGGCGTACACCATCCTGATGTCGACGTAGTCTTCGGCGATCGAAAGGAGTCGCCGTGCAACATCCCCAATATAGTAGGAATTACCCTTGCCGGGATAGGCGTCTGTCGCGGCGTAGTCCGTACTCCCAAGCGGACACACCCCGACGACATAGTGAGTGTTCTCGCCGACGATCACGACCGTCGCAAACTTGTGACACCAAGTGTATCCCTTCCCCTCTGGTGCGCCCTGTACCCATTTCATTTCGTCGCGATCGCCATAGTAGGCAACATACGTGATGTCCAGTGCGACTTTCGCCCGAGTTCCAAACCGTGAGCCGTTATCGTGTTCGAGTTCCCTGAGCTGGGGCTTTGCGCGCGTGTAGGTCTTTCGCAAGGCGAAATTCAGCACGGTCGCAATCTCATCGACGGACATCTGCTTGAGGGCTTCCAACAGCGTTTCACCGGATGGGCCGTCCTCGTAGAACGGGTCATCAAGATCGGGGTCTGGATTTTTCATGTCACCCAGCTTCTGGCCTGAATCGTGTGCCGCCTTCTGTTTGATTGATGCGATTGCTTCTAAGATGAGTAACTCATCGTCATCGTAGATCGCGTCATCCGAGCGAGAGAGTGAGATTGAAGGGATGGCTACCGACTTCAACTCATCAAGCACCTGATGCCCCTTCTTCCGTAGCAAGCGTTGGACGGTTCGATTTGACAGCGACTCTTTGTCTTCGTCGTCCGCTGTTTTGAGAAGATCATTCCCGATTGGTGCGCCTCGTTCAGCTGCAAGCAGGCGGATCTCTTCAGCACCTGATTCGACGACCGTCTGTAACTTTCCGAATCGGCTTTCAAGCCGAACTGGTTTACAGCTACTTTCTGAGGGGAGATCATCCATCTCAAACCCAAATGCACGGGCGAGTTCCGGTCGGTCAGAGAGGCGTTCTGGGATTCCTGACAGGGATTCACGCTCGACAGTTGCCCACAGATACGCCAGAAACATTGGCCGAAACGGAAGCGACGAACTCCACTCTGGGTGTGCGTCCCGTAGCGTATAGCGACTCACGTCCAGTTCGTTCGCAAGTGTGATCCAGTCAGTATTTACAGTAAGGACATCATCAACTTGCTTTGTCAGCCTACTTTGAACCCGACTGCTCTCATTGCTCATCGGCTCTCACCGCCGATAGACAAAAATGAGCTGTCAACAGCCCAGTTGAGTGAGGACATTAGTATCGATAGTAGATTCATTTTGAACTTAACTGCTAGCGTGTCGTTTCCGAAGTTTCCGGAATAACCTTTGATACGGTGGGTTAAATACAAAATTCGCATACTACTGTTCGTCTCAAACAGTAATACATAGGATATTTGAGTATATTCTGAATGCCAGTATATTTTGAACTAATGTACAAGGTGAATAGCGCTACATCACAGAACAGTAGGTAATGCCAGATGATATCCGCGATACAGCGCCTAATTTAGAGGATGTGGATTACGATGAACTGTCGGAATTTTTCGAGAAGAAGGGCGCAGTTGAGTTGATCTCTCTTCTTGATAGTGAAGGGTATCGATTCGACGAAATCGACGATTTACTGGACGTAAGCCGTGGGTATCTGAATGATCGCCGTGACGAAGCCGTCCATCTCAGGCTGATTGTTCCTGACCAAGCATACCGAGATGACTCCGTCCGCCGTGTGTGGACTCTTACAACGCTGGGCCACTACCTCCGACAGCGGATGCGCCATCTCGGAGTGACAGAGAGCCACGAGCGACTCATCACCGCTAGACGTGAATACGAAGACCGGAAGGGTGATTTCCTGGAGTGGGTTGATGATCCAGAGTCAATCGAAGCATACGCTGAAGATCTGCGAGCTGGCAATCAGGTACATCCAAAAGAGTTGCCGCCTAAGTTACAAGATCTTTTTCGTCGAGTAGATGACGACCGTTTCTAATTCTTCTTGAGCTGTCGATAGAGCTTTGGGATGGTGATCTGTTGAAATCCTCAGAAGTCCATGCTCTGATCCAATTACGATAATACAGGAATTGCATTGGGTGCGATCCCGCCTCGATGTGGACAGAAGACAACTCCACAGCTACGTCTTGACTGTCTTCGTCCATCTGGTCAAACACTTCCCGTTCGGGGCCGGAGATCCGTTTTGGGATATGGTAGTTAACATCAAGGGTCGAGAGCGTCTGGAACACCCTCATCGAGTCGAACTCCCGATCACACAGCACTGTCTCGATCGGAACGTGTTCTTTCGCTCGTCGAACCAGTTGCCACACAGTACGATGAATCTGATTCGGCGGGTTCTCATCCCACTCTACAGCTCTTCACCAGCCAAGTAGACGCCAGCTGTTGACCCAATTTCGTCTGATCGTCATCGGTTTCTGAGTACGATACAGAAAAGATACGCTTCAATACAGTCTTTCACAGTCTACGGCTCTGGATGAAATATGTCACGTCGGAAATAAAGGTATACCACAAAAACCAATGGAAGTATGACAATCCCCCAGCCGATCGGATTGTTAGCCACACCCGAATACAGATTCAGTATGGCAACAGCAATTCCGACGATAATCCCGCTACTCCAAGCAGATGAATGCCGCCGATAAATCAAAAAAGCAAGGGCAAACATCACAATTGCAGAAAGACCATATATCGCCCCAGACACGATCTGAGGCGGAATCCCAGTATCAATTACTGGGCCAGATAATTGAGATAAGAATCCGTAGAACAAAAATACAAATCCCAGTAGGACAAGGAATACAACAACTCCTATGACGTCAAGTGGGGGCCAATGCGAATCGCTTGGAGAGTGATTATTTGACTGTTTTGTCATAGTGCTATATTCAGTATGAACGGATGAAATAATTTGTTCACATCAACGTGCCCAAGTCGATTGCTAGGAGGACCACTGGTAATCTTCGGAATTGTCTACAATCCAACCCGGCGTTCCATGAACCCGATTTGTACCAGTAACTGAAATATTAATACACATTCCGAGGTAATTGCTGCTGTCCGGGTAGCTACCGAAAGTCAATGAACCACTATCACCAGGGCGGATGTCATTAATAGCCGATCCCCAAGTGACTTGGTCCCAGTACAATTCCCCTATTGACTTACAATTGTCATTTGCCTTTACTGTAACAGGTTTTCCTCGCGCATGAGGAGTCCCCGAGGATTCACAGGTCGTTGTGCCAATTTTTTTCACATCCCAGTCCTCTGCCGAAAAAGTATCGAACCCATCTTTCGACATTGTCCCTTGAATATCATACTCGGTATCATGGTCGCTTGGAAGAACAACTTTGCTTTCCGGCGACCGGCCCTCAGTAGGTTCAATAACCACAAAGTCGTGATCGTGGTCCACAGCCACTACCTCACCAATTTTTTCTCCTCCATGCTCAGCCTCTGCTCCAATTAGATCGGACCCACAGTCCCCACTCGTGGAACTTGCGACATGAGTATTGGTAAGCCAACCCTCATTAAAATTCGGCCCGCTCACACGTGAAGTGAGGGTCCCTCGAGCATTTCCGAATACCACCTCAAGGCCTCCAGGTATATCTCCAGTAGTCGTTAAATCTCCACAGGGGTCTGAATTAACATCACTACCAGGCGAATCTCCCTCTTTGGTCATCTCCGGATTGGCGATCTTGTTGAAGACTATCCGAACATCACGATTCTGTCCCTGAAGATCTCTTGAATTGATATTCACTTCCTTATCTTCATCTATATCAACAGCAAGATATGGGTTTTCCCCTCCAAGATCTCCTGGGTTCATTTCGATGGAAATCACTCCATCTCTCTCTATTGATAACTGTTTGTTCTTTTCTAGAACTTCGCGTGCGTCAAGAAGACGCTCGTACCAGTCTAAGGGAACATTCCACTTATGATCTCCATCCAAGTCAAGAGAAACAGGAACCTCATCGGAGTCAGCAGATTGAATATCCTCAGGTGTAACAGCAGTCGCAGTTGTACTCGCAACCCCAGCGGCTGCGAATATCTCAAGAAGCCGCCGCCGCTTGAGCTTTCTATGCTTGTTCTGGTGTAGTTTTCGCAGTCGCGACATTTTGGAACATGCCCTGATAGGGCATCAAGAATACAACTCTGGAGGTAATTAGCATCAATTACTGATCGGTTTCGTTACTGAGTAATCACTACTTCAATAATTGAATAGATCTCATTATCCGAACCATTTATCAAATGTTGATTTCAGTTAGCGTCACACTAGTGGAAGTTCGGGAAGCCGCGATGAGCTCGCAGATCGAAGGGACCGCAGTCACCGTCTCAGACATCATCCTTCACGAACCAGATGAAGCCCCTGAACGGTCAGCAGCATCCGAGCGCGACATCCGAGAAGCGTACAACTACGTCAAGGCCATCTAAGTGGGAGTTCGATTGGCTCGAACAAAGTAAAAATACCGACCGCGACCTTCCCTGTGAGTTCCACGAATCGCTCCTGCTCGATGTCCGTGGCGAAGACAAGCGCCCCGGGAACATCCGAGATATCCCAGTTATCATTGGCCTAAACAAGAATCCCGAGGACGCACAGTTCATCCCTGCTCATCCAGCCTATGTTCCGATGCTGCTCGACCAGCTCATCGCGTACAACCGAATGGAAAACTACCCGCCCCTCATTGATATTGTCCTCTCACACTACCAGTTCGAGACAATCCACCCGTTCCGTGACGGGAATGGCCGACTCGGACGACTCCTCATCATGCTCCAGTTGTACGACGCTGGCTTGCTAGATGAGCCGTACCTGTACTTGTCTGCGTATTTCAACCGGAACCGGAGTGAGTACTTCGAGAAACTGCTGAGCGTCAGCAGCCACGGTACATGGGAAGAGTGGGTGCTGTTCGCGTTGACTGCGATCGGTGAACAGGCTCGCGACGACCACGAGTGTGGTCAAGAGCTCTTAGACCTTCGAGCCACATATCTCGACCAGTACGACGGGTATCCAACTGTTCGCGACGTCGTTACCCACCTCTTTGAGAAACCATATCTACAAGCGAATCGCGCTCAAGAAGCGACGGGTCAATCGATGAAAGCCGTCTACAACGCGATCGTTATGCTCTCAGGGAATGGGATCTCGATGAAATTACTGGAAAAGAACGCGGTAAGGTCTACCGAGCCTCAGGGATTCTCGCGATCGTCGAAACACCGGAGCTCAACGCCGCGTTCGAGTCTTGTTCATACCTGGGCCTAGTCCTCACTTTCTGAGCATAATTCAGAAATGAATCGAAAATATTTTTCTGAACATTTACTCATCAATTAATGCCAATATCGCAGGGACAAAGTAGAAGATGCGTCATGGAAGACGACAAAACCCTCGAAAAACCGCAGACTACTAATCGGCGTAGTACACTCAGGCTAATCGGCGGGGCTACTGTAGTCGGATTGGGATCCCCAAGCATCGCATCAGCCGATTCAGAATCAGAACTAAGTGCCGCATCTAGCGGTTTCTCCGATTCAGAACCAGATAATTTCAGTGGATCTGATCCACAAGGGTCCTACTGGTATACTGAGTATCGCGGGTTCATGAACTCTGGATGTAATCGGGTTTCTAGAATTACCGCAGACGATGGCCGTGTGTTCCACGAGATCTCGACGTGCTGTACGTCTGAATATCAACGAAAACACCGAATCAACGGCTGGGATGACGGCTTCCTCCTTGGTGGGAGTGCGGTCAAATTCACCTTCCCTTCTCATCAAGTTCTGGTTCCCCAAGATGCCGACAGCTCGAATGAATGGATCGGGTCCAGTATCGACGGTTCGGGGGATATGGCTGACAGCGTAAGCGATGAGGCAGCAGCAGCCTTTGATCTCCTCGGAGATATCGCACCATACGCCTATATCATGGACTTCACCGACTTCTGGAATGAGATCGCAGCCGCGCAAGAGCCAGATACTGAGTACGACTACAAGTGGGGAGAAGACCCTACACCTACCTACGAAGGTGCTTATAAGATCCACCACTGGGTCAAATTCCTTGTTGAAGAGGAGCCAGACGAGCCACCCATATCTGGTGAGATCGAACATACCGCTTTCTGTGGGTCTCTCGACGACAAAGTACAGACACTCAATATCGACGCAACCCCCGGTGGTATCCAAAGTGAGAGTCTTCAGAAAGCAGATGGAGAGACCATTCGGGAAAAGCAAGAACTACTCAAATCTGTTAGACGTGAAGATGTCACTATTGAATCGGTTCAAGTAAGCAACTAGTTTTCTCCTATCTTTATTACTTCTCTCAATTAAACTGGAAAATATGGACCATATTCGCCGGCGTCAGCTACTAGCCGGGCTTTCAGTCGCCGGTCTAAGTGGAACTGTAGGATGTGCTGATTTCCAATTGTCTGGAAACAGTCCCACACAGATCTGCGAAATCACCGTCATCAATCAGTACCCAGAACAAGTCCGGTCAACGCTTAAAATCACGAGGAAGTCAGACGTACTTGTCGAGAGCACCGTAGATCTAGACTCACCCACACAAACAGCAGACACCCACAACCTTCCAGCCAACGAGCTGCCACCGAAATCAGAGTATGAGATCATGCTTACCGTCACCGGTGACGGGTGGAACCTCGAAGGCGAATATGCGGTTACTGACGAGAATCTCGACTCGACTGCCCTCATGTGGCTAGTAGAAAGCAATTCACACCAAGAGGCTGAACCTACTCTACAGCTCTTCACCAGCCAAGAAGACGCCAGTTGTTGACGGATAGCAACACAGATTCGGCATTTAGAATAATCGACATTTGCCCCTGTTGAAATTTTCAGAAAGTGATATATTTTGATTCGGTTGCGATCGATACACGCTTCTCACAGCATTCTTCCAGCTACTATTACGCTGTAGTATAAAATATCAAGATCAGTCCCATTTCACCGAGATACGATCGGTGAGAAAGGAGGCAGAAAGCCCGACGAGAGGAGACGCGACAAAGCCGTAGACGATAGTCGCTGACAAGGGGGCTATAGTGCGCCCCAAATTGCTGGTTTTATGAATACCCTGTGGTCAACACGCACCTTTCAGTAACAGCATGCCAGTCAAGAACCTGTCTAAAGAATACAATTACAACAGAGAAAATCATTCAAATTCGGATCAACACTTATAATACACTTCGTGAGTATTAAACTGTAGACTTTATATATGCTAAATTTTATATGGTTACTAAACAAAGATACTGTGTCCTCCATGAAGAATATTGTCAATGTGGTCCTCAAACGGCGCGTCGTACTCAAGTATATTTGCCAGTACAAGCCAGACAAGCGCGAGCTCGTTGAGAACCTCTCCGATTCGCGTCCCACTATCGACCGAGCGGTTCGGGAATTAGAAGACCACAATTTAGTGGAGCGTGTGGATGGAGTATGTAAGCCAACATATACTGGAAAAACCGCATACGAACTCTGTGAAGAGTTCAGGAACTCCTTCCAGATATTAAAAGAGACGAGTTCTGAACTCTCATCGCTCCCGCTGGATACAGATCTAGACAAGTCAATTTTTCTGGATGGATCTGTCTTTCACCCACCCGACTGCGCCCCGTACAAATCGATACAGTCGCTTGACGAAGACATCAGAAACGGAGAGAAGATCATAGCAGCCACAGAAATGCTGACCCCTCACATCGACGAGATTCTAAAACAGGACACAAACGGGGAAGTCGATATCACCCTGTTCGTGAGCAATGACGTTTTGGAGGTTCTTCTCGACAATCAGCCTGGCAGTATCATCCCCCATATCGAATCTGGTGACACTGTCTACAGGGGGATCAAGGTTTCACGCTACAATCTCTTCTTGATTGACGCCGAAATTCTGTATATAGGTATCTATTCAGACACGAACCATCTCTCAACTGTTATTCGAAACACAAACCAGCAGGCAATTCAATGGGCGAAAAAATCGGTCTCCGAACTTGAGGAAGAAGGTACACTCCTCACAGCATAATAGGTTATTTATTTTAAGATATCTTCAAGTAGAATTTAATTATGTCCCTGTAGGTTTTGATATGCTCTTTCAGTCATTCTGTTAGCTCCTAGTTGTGAATAAAAGGAGTCGTGAACGTTACGTGTCGTTCGCAACTTAACAGACCCGTTGGAAGTTGCAGTTTTCGGGATCTCAAATTCTACCAACCACTAGATTGCTGATAATTTCTTTGCGTGGCGGTATCGATTGACGAGACAGCTATGAGTTCAATAGAAATGTGAAATAGTTGATTTGGCGACTAATGTGACGACTTGAAACCGCTCGCCGCCGCGCTCAGAACTACGATGACTTCGAAACGGATGTCGGCGGTTGATGACGACGCCCCCGCGCTCGCGGGGGCGATCGTCTATCACGCTGGGGAAGTCTGTAAATCAGCGGATCATCTCTGGCGTGTCTTTGGAGAGGTCTCGATTCCAGTTGACGGACTTACCGACGACCGCCAGCAACACAAGGCCGCAAACGGCACTGAATCGATGGCTCGGGTGTATCTCTATCAGGAGATCTACGACCTCGCCCAGAGCGAGGTCGCAGAGCGCCTCGAAAACCGACCATCACTCCTGAAGACGTTTGATTTGGCCAAGGCCCCGAGCCAGCAATCAATCTCGTACGCGTGGAAGCAATTCAGCGAACAGACTAAGCTGACGCTCAAGGCAGTAGCCACGGGTATTGCACGGGAGGCCGTTGACCGCGGCATCATTTTGGACGCACGAGTTCCAATTATTCCAGATGAAGACGATATCGAAGAAGACGGTGATGAACCGACTGTCGCACGCGAGCACGTTCGAAAGCACGGAAGCAAGGTCGTCGAGCTCGCCCGAAGGCACGCCTTCGGCGAGTTCGACTCTGGGAGGGCTGAAAACAGAGTCTACGAGGACGAACAGATCCTCGATCTGTTCGCCTCGGCGTGCCTCACCCAAGGAAGTGCCCATTCCGAGGGTGAAGCTGGTTGGTTTCTCGACGAGAACGACACCTGTGACGACTCTACGTTTCTCCGAGTGATCAAACAGTTCGCAATGCCAGCAGATCAGGAACTCTCTGTTCCACTCCAAGAACAGCAGATCGAGGACATCGTGGCGTTCACCGAGGTGTTTCGCGAGCATCTCATGAACGCGTTCGACACAGCGACCGAAAACATCCTCCAGACGATCCGGTACGAAGATCCATTCGACGACCGCCACGTCGTGGCGGCCGTCGACTTCACGCACGTTCCCTACCACGTCTGGCCGTGGATCGACAAGGACGAAGAGATCCCAAAGTCGGCATATCCGCCGATGGTCAGCGGATACGTCGATGATGGCGAATTGAAACACGGGTACACGTTCGCGACGATTACGATCGTCGGGAACGCTGTCCCGATCATTCTTGGTATCGAACCAGTCAAAGAGCACTCAGACTGGGAACCAGCCGACGCGCCAGCTGATTCGAAAGCAGACGTCGTTGCGCGTCTGCTTTCGAGAGCCCAGCAGTACGTCGATCTCGACGAAATCCTACTGGATCGGGGCTTCTACGCGAAGGAAGTCCGCGCTGAGATCGACGGTCGCGACTTGCTGTATACGATGCTGGTGCCGAAGTACGAGCCAGATTACCGAGCGATCAAGCAAATCAAGAGCAAAGACGGGGTCGACGCCGCTGTCAACCACGACGTCACCGTCGATTCCGACGGTGACGTCGATCACATCGCCGAGTACCTGTACATCCCAGCGACCAATGAGGACGCTGACGGGAACTACGCCGTGTTCGTCACGAACCGCGATCACGTCGCTCCCGACGAGATCGCGCATGTCACCAACAGCTACAGCCGTCGCTGGGATATCGAAAACCAATACAAGTCGGTACAGTCGTACCTTCCCAAGACCTCCTCAACGGACTACCGAGTGCGGTTGTTCAACTTCACGTTCGCAGCACTGCTGTACAATCTGTGGCGGCTCACCGACTTTCTGGTGAAAGTCGGTATGGAGCGAGAAATCAGGTCGCTGCCAGTCGTGGCCGCCAGAACGTTCGTCCGGGCAGTCGGGAATTCTCTCCGTAAAGCCGGGTGAAAAGGCGAGTCAACACCTGTCGCTCGCCTGCGGCAAGCCGCAGGACTCGCGTCTGAACACGATATCAGCCGTTCTCTTCCGAGCGGCACGTGACTTCCCGCTAATTGGCGACCAATGTATAGCACCGCCGTGAGAACATCTCAAACTCCGTCTGAGTCGATCAGTATTCGTTTGTAGACACTCTACATCCCGAAAACGTGCGGACGGTGAACCACGGAAATCGGGTATCAACAGGTGCCTGTAACGAATTCTGATGATAGTGTATCCATGTTATGTACCGCTCCGCATACGTTTAAGGGTTAGATGGTAAATCCTTTTATTCTTTTACTGTTAGATGGTTAACCACCAATGTACATTCATTCTGGCCTAGGCCAGAAGCAGAATTGGGGACGAATTCGAACCGGACTCGAGGGAAGCGTTCCCTGTATTCAAGTGATCGAATAATGGTCGCTTCTCAATCAGTCCTCAATTCGTCGACGGTACTACTCGTCGGAACAAATGACTGGCTCACGCGATTCGCTGTTACGCTTGAGACACGGACTGACGCGACTGTACATACAGTTGGAACCAAGGCGGAAGCGAGTGATATAGTCCGAAATCGGACCATTGACTGTCTCATCACCGGAGACACGCTCGAAGGGGCAACAGGGCTGGAACTCCTCAAGGAGATCCGCACCGAAACCACGACGCTCCCGGTCGTACTTTGTACCGCCGCTGGGAGCGAAGCTATTGCCAGCGACGCTATCAAGGCTGGTGTCACGGATTACATCGCGCTCACGGAGCCGGTAGAAGAGATGACCGACGAACTCATCGAACGAACCGAGCGTGCTGTCCGATCCGCACGGCGGACAGCCACGCGATGGGACCGGGCCAGACAGTTCGACGCCATATTCAACGATTCGCGGACCGCGACGTGGGTGCTCGATCCTGCTGGCTCACTTGCGCGTGTGAACAAGACAGCACGGGAAATGAGCGATGTGGATGTTGAAACGATCGTCGGTGAACCGTTCTGGACGCTTCCGTGGTGGGCAAAGACCGGTACGAAGAGCACGGACGTACAACAAATCGTGGAGAACGCGTTCGATGGGAGATTCGGCAACGCGGTCGTCACACAGCCGCCACACGTCGAGGATCCACGCGTCATCGATCTCTCCGTGCGTCCAGTCGAGAACGAGCGTGGAGATCTCGTTTCAATCGTCGTTGAGGGCGTCGACATCACCGAGCGCGTCGATCTCGAACGCGACCTCCGACAATCAGAGGAGCTTCACCGCGTCACGCTCAACAACATGACCGACACCGTCCTCATCACGAACGAGGCCGGCGAGTACACCTACGTTTGTCCCAACGTCCACTTCATCTTCGGCTACACGGCCGATGAGATTCACGAGCAAGGGACGATCGACGATCTCCTCGGTACGGACCTCTTCGACTGTGAGGAGCTCGCAGAAGACGGCGTGCTTAAGAACATCGAGACGACCGCGACGGACAAAGCGGGTCGTGAGCACACGCTTCTGATCAACGTTCGCGAGGTCTCGATTCAAGACGGGACGCTTCTCTTCAGCTGTCGGGATATCACGAAACGCAAGCAACGCGAGGAGGCGCTTGCGACCCTCCAAGAGACCGCCCGTGATTTCCTGTACGCCGAAACACATCAGGAAATCGCCCAGCATGTTGTTGACGACACACCTGCCGTCCTTGATCTAGATGCGAGTGCGTTCTATCTCTTTGATGCTGATGCCAACGAGCTTCGACCCGCAGCGCACTCGGCGACGATGAAAGAACTCAACGGTCCGCTCCCCACCGTACACGCCGACGGCCAAACACTTCCAGGTTACAGTTTCGTCGAGGACAAAGCGCTGTTTTTCGACGATGTTCATGAGGCAGACCGGCTCGAAAACCGGGTAACTGACCTCCGCAGTACAGCCTACATTCCACTCGGTAACCACGGCGTGTTCGTCGCTGGCTCGGACCGAGTCGGCGTCTTCGACGACGTAACCCGGGAATTGGCTGATCTTCTCGCTGCAACCGCCGAGGCAGCCCTTGACCGCGTCACACGCGAGTCCCGACTTCGAAAGCAAGATCGCACACTACAGGAACAAAACGAACAGCTGACCGAGCTGAATCGGATCAACGAGACCATCCGGGAGATCGATCAAGCTCTCGTACAAGCGGAAACACGGGAGGAAATCGACCATACTGTCTGTGAGCTGTTGACCGGCGAGGACCGATTCCAATTCGCCTGGATCGGGACGATTGACCGGATAACTGACTCCGTCGAACCACGGGCTTGGGCAGGCAGCGAACAAGGATATCTGGATAGCCAAGCATTCGATATCGACGCATCAGCTGGGGAGCCAGCCGGGCAAACCGCGGCCACTAGCGACGTGACGATGGTGACGAACGTCGCCGCTGGTCTCCGCGACGAGCCGTGGCGGAAGGCCGCACTGGCTCGTGACTACCTCTCTGTATTGAGCATCCCTCTCGTGTACAACGACCTTACGCACGGCGTGTTGACTGTCTACGCACCGACCCAGGACGCGTTCGACGACACGACGAAGGCTGTCCTCGCTGAACTCGGCGAAACTATCGCGTCTGCGCTCAGTGCTATTGAACGAAAGAATGCACTGCTCACGACATCGGTGACGCGGGTCGAATTCGGCATCGATGATCCTGCGTTTATCCTCTCACGGCTCGCTCGAGACGCAGCGTGTACACTCTCGTATCGAGGTGGAGTCCAACAATCCACAGAGGGAAGTTACGTGTTTGTGACTGTCGACGACGGAGCAGTAACTGACGTTGTAGACGCCGCCTCGCAGTTGGTCGGGATTGACGACGTACAACAGATTAGTACGGATGGTGAGGGGAGTGTGCTCCGGCTGCGGCTTACCCAACCGTTTCTCGCCCTCGAGCTGGCCGATCATGGTGCTGTCTTCCACGAGGCAACCGCCGACCCGACATCCACAAGCCTCGTCATCGATATTCCGGACAGTATCGATGTCCGGACCATCACCCAACTCGTCCGAGAGACGTTCTCCACCGTCGAACTCCGTTCGAAGCAGACGCTGGATCAGTCCATGGAACGCGACTTGTACTCGAAGTTCCTCGAGAAACTGACCTCACGGCAACTCGAGGTGATCCAGACGGCATACTACAGCGGGTTCTTCGAGTCACCACGCGAGAACACAGGCGAAGATGTTGCGGAGACACTCGGAATCTCCCCTCCGGCATTTTATAAGCACTCTCGGACTGTCCAGCGCAAACTGTTCGAAACGCTCTTCGAGGAGCACAATATCTCAATTTCGGGAATCGAAGAGTTCAATAACTAACCTCAAATCTCAAGGAGCGTTTGGTGGTTAACAGCTGAATATTCCCTTATACACTTATTACACTTACATAGAGTGCCCTATATTACCGGCTGGCACTCGTGAACCCACTATGATAGATGTCGACCCTGAATCAGACGAAAAAACCCCGTACGAGTGCTTCGAGTGTGGCAGCATCATCATCGCAGAAGACAGCCCGGGCCAATGTCCCGACTGTGGCGGCCCGATGCGAAACCGGCGAATGTCACTTGAATAATTATGGCATCAAAATCTGAGAGCACCCACAACGAATCGGACGAAGAGGCGGCAGAACCAATCGAGCCTGAGTCGGCACTCGAGACCGCCCGCCGTCAGTTGGATCATGCTGCCAGTCACTTGGATATCGACCCCAGTATCGTCGAACGGCTCAGATATCCGAAGAAAGTCCACGAAGTAACAGTCCCAGTCGAACGCGATGACGGTACGGTCGATGTGTTCACCGGCTACCGAGCTCAACATGACAGTGTCAGAGGCCCGTTTAAAGGGGGGCTCCGGTATCACCCCGAGGTGAGTAGAGACGAGTGTGTCGGACTCGGCATGTGGATGACCTGGAAGTGCGCTGTTATGGATCTCCCGTTCGGGGGTGCCAAGGGTGGCGTCGCAGTCAACCCGAAAGAGTTGAGTTCGGGAGAAAAAGAGCGACTCACTCGTCGGTTTGCCCAGGAAGTTCGCGATGTTATCGGACCGAATCGCGATATTCCCGCGCCGGATATGGGTACTGATCCACAGACGATGGCGTGGCTGATGGACGCGTACTCGATGCAGGAAGGTGAAACGATACCGGGAGTCGTCACCGGGAAGCCACCTGTCATCGGGGGGAGTGAAGGTCGTGAGGAAGCGCCTGGACGGAGTGTCGCGATCATCACCAAGCAGGCCTGCGAATATTATGGGAGCGATCTCGAGGGAACGACGGTTGCAGTCCAGGGCTACGGGAGTGTCGGTGCGAACGCCGCCCGGCTGCTTGATGAGTGGGGAGCAATGGTCGTCGCAATCAGTGACGTGAACGGCGCAATGTACGACCCAGACGGGATCGAGACGGCGACCGTCCCATCACACGACGAGGAGCCTGAAGCCGTCACGAAATACGCAGACGACGTGATCTCAAACGATGAGTTGCTCACACTCGATGTTGACGTACTCATCCCTGCCGCTCTCGGAAACGTGATCACCGAAGCAAATGCGAGTGCGATCGCCGCTGACCTCGTCGTTGAAGGCGCAAACGGTCCCACCACTTCGACGGCGAGTGCGATTCTCGCAGAGCGGGACATTGCAGTTATCCCCGATATTCTCGCTAATGCTGGCGGAGTCACGGTGAGCTACTTCGAGTGGCTCCAGGATATCAATCGCCGGTCGTGGTCGCTCGAACGGGTGAACGACGAACTCGAAACGGAGATGCAAGCCGCTTGGCAGGCAGTGACAGACGAATACGAGCACCGCGATGTCACGTGGCGTGATGCAGCCTATATTGTTGCGCTCTCACGGATCGCTGAATCCCACGAGGTACGGGGGCTCTGGCCGTAGGGAGATGGACTATCGCCCATTCAGACGGATCCGACAGCCAACTACCCCGTTTGAACGAGGACTGTTTCGACTGTATCAACTCGTTAGCCCCGGGACTATCCTCATCACCATCTGCTTTATCGGATACGTCGTCATCGGCTTCAGTTTATTTTTCGTCGGAATCTATGAACCAACGTACTCCGTTATGGGTTTCACTGATCCGTTTTTCACGAGTTTGTCATTTCTAACAGGGCTCTTCATCAGTACGATGTCGGGGACGCTTGTGGCGCTCACGCTCTTGCTTAGTCCCAACGATTCGAAGGCTGATTTCGTTGTCGTGGTGAGTTTCATAATGACCACAAGGCGGAAACCCGCGACTTTAGGCCTGTCTTTTACCCACAAGTTCACTGAGTCCCAAACAGACGTTTCAGACGCTGTCGAGCCCAATCTATTCTCGGAAGATCGAGGTGAGGAGTGAATCGGGCGATGATATCGGCAGTGGGGGGTTGCTGAATGTGGTAAGCGAGATGAGCAAAATCGTCTCATAGGAGTGTTAAGTCTGTAGATATCGAGGCTTCGGTCGGATTTATTGACCGCAACAACAACTCGATCTGTGGGTAAGAGACAGGACTTTAGGCGCGGGAGGAAGCCGACAACATGGACACACATCATGCTCAATGGCTGGCCGACGCCCCAACGCCAACCCAAACTAATATAAATACATAGCACAACATATGAAGTACAGGTGGTGGGAGACTCACGCACTCGAACCGTGCCCATCAAACTCGATGTGGACGAGAGTGCCGCTGGTCTCCTCCACCAGACAACAGACTACTTCCTCGACGCCGCCAACTACGTCGTCGACGTAGCGTGGGAACCAGACTGGAAAATCACTAGCAAGCAGACACTCCACGATCTTACGTACTACGACGTTCGAGATGACTCACCGCTCCCGGCCAACCTCGTGCAAGCTGCACGAAACCGAGCCGCAGAAGCCGTCAAAGGTGTCGTTGAACGCTGGAAAGACGGCAAGAAAGCCTCGAGACCACACTTCACGTCACGGTTTGCCAGTTACGACGCACGAACCGTCACCGTCAACGGCGACCACTGCACACTCGCCACGATTGACGGACGAGTCACCGCAGAGTTCGTCCTCCCCGACGAACAGCGTGACACGCCGCACTCCGCATACTTGTTCAACGATGACTACGATCTGAAGGGAGCCACACTCCATTACGACGAAATTGAGGACTGTTTCTACCTCCACGTGCGGACAAAGCCCACCGTGGAGAATGATGACGCTGAACAAGGCGATGCCAAGCACGTTTCCGTCCTTGGTGTCGACCTCGGCATCACAAACATCGCAACCACCTCAACTGGACGCTTCTGGAGCGGCGGCGAACTCAACCACTGGCATCGAGAATACGAAAAGCGCCGTGGATATCTCCAGCAAACTGGGACTCGATGGGCACACGAGAACGTTCAGCGAGTCGGTCGCAAGCAGACTGAGCGGTTCGAACAAATGCTTCACACGATCTCGAACGAGCTGGTTGAGGAAGCTCTCGAAAACGACTGTACGCATATCGTGTTCGAGCAACTCAAAGGCATCCGCGAGCGCTTACCGTACGCGAAGGCGGTTCACAAGTGGGCGTTCCACCGACTCTATGAGTACGTCACGTACAAAGCCGAGTCGGAAGAGATTGTGGTGAGACAGATCAATCCGACGTACACGAGTCAGCGTTGCTCGAAGTGTGGATTCACCCACAAGGATAATCATCCGCACAATAACGGACAAGACGAGTTCGGTTGTCTGAAGTGCGGGTATGATGTTCATGCGGATTACAACGCGGCGAAGAACATCGGCCTGAAGTATCTCCGCGATCAGCAAAAGTCTGGACGTGGAGGCGCACCCGTAGGCGTGCGCTTGAACAGCGGGACGTTGAACGTGAATGGCGAATATTCGCCTACCGTGATTAACGGTTAGAACGGGAGTCCACGCTGAATGCCACGCCCTTCAGGGCGTGGTAGCTTACTGCTCTTGGATTTGGGGCCGCTACCATGCGAGTCACATTCGGAGCCGTCCAAGCATGTCTCGCTGGAATAGTAAGTATTCTTCTGTGAAAATAAAAAATGACTTGAAAATACGAAAGAGATTGGTTACCATATTTGCTCTCGAGAACTGCTCAAGTGGGTCCAGACGCAGGGTCTGCTACCGATGGCCGGTCGGTTCACTGTACAGGATACTGATCAGTCCCATCCGTCTCGTGACTGATCACGCAACAAGCCCGTTGCGTGGTTCATGTTCGGTTGTATTATCTCTACTCGCTGAAAGCACCCGCCACGAGCAGTGGGAAGACGAGCGTCGCCTCTGCTTCAACCTGCGTGTAATTTGTCCGCTCATCATCTTTGATCTTCCCCCACGATACTGCCTCGTTCGGGGGTGCGCCAGAGAGTGACCCATCCCCTTCCATACCGGTCGAGATATAGACGACGTAATCTGCCCCACCGCGGAACAAGTTCGTCATAATCGCGTGGTGTTTCGGCACGCCACCTCCAACTGCGATCAGACCCGTCGTATCGGCGAGCATTCCGTCCTCAATGAGCGAGTCGTAATCGTCGAGAATCTCGATGCCGACCTCCGAATCGTACCCCTGTCGGTAATAGTAGAGAAAATTCCCAACCTCGGAATCCGTCAGTGCCGGACAGTAGACGGGAACATCATTGTCTGCTGCTTGTTTCAGAACCGAATCCTGATCGTCGAGTGTCTCCCCTAACTCGCGGGCAAACGCCGTCGGCGTCCGAACCTTTTCCTCAGCGAAGAACTCCTCGAAGAAGTCGTACAGGTACTCCTCCAACCAAACGTAACGGTCGGAAGGGACGAATAGATTCCCAAGACGGTTGATTCCCTGTTCCCGGAGAACCGCTTCGTCCGCATCCCACTCTCCCATTTTGAACGGCTTCGCCGTTTTGATAACATCCTCCGCCAGCGACCCCGCGGTCGTGATAAGCACGTCGACGTACCCTTCGCGGACGAGGTAAGCGACGACATCACGCAATCCCGACGAGATGATATTCGACGTACACGTGAGATATATCGTGGCATCGGCGTCTTGCATTTGCTCGGCGATGTCGATAGCCTCTGCGAGTTGCGTCGCCTGAAAGCCCGTCGTCGCATAGGCTTCCAGCATCTCCTGAAAATCGAATTCTCCACGGAAGTCATAGCCTTGGACGTCTGGCGTCGCCAACTTTTCGTCACTTCCGGGAACAACGTGTTCATGAGAGTCGTCGTCCATACTGGCACTTTGTAAGATGCTGATTTGAATCATTCGAGATTGGTCGCCGATTCTCGATACACACAAGTCAGCATCGGCTAACTACTTGGTATGTCTCAGTCTATCCTCAATCTGCTAGATGGTGTCATAGGACTAGTAGTTGCGACTGGCCGTCTCAATGTATACGGCCTTGTTTAGACGAAGAGAGTCGCTCAGTCTGAATGATCTGTAACTAGTGTCGTCTTCCTAGTAACTCCGACAAAGTACCAAATTTATTAAGAAATAAAGCGGGAAAGATTGGGTGTGTAAACCAAGATCTCCCGCTTCGCAGAGATGGTTGTGTCGCTCTCAAAAAAAGCCGTCACTGGCGAGCCAGTTCCGGCATACCGACCCGGAAAAGAAAGGTATGCCGACTGGGTGATTCTTGCTGTTCAAGGCTTCAAAGAGTATCTTGACCACGATTACCGGAAGCTGATGGATGTTCTGCGAAAAATGCCGAGAGTCGTTGGATCGATTGGTTTGACGGTTGAGACGCTACCTCACTTCTGAACCGTTTGTGCGCGGAAGCAAGCGATTCCGATGAAGCGGTGGCGATCGATTCTTGACGGATCGGTTGAATTATGCGAACTCAGAGATGTTCTGGCAATAGACGCAACCAGCGTGGATCGCGTTCAAGCGAGCCAGTATTACGCAAAACGGAGGGATTACACGTTTGAGGCGATCAAAACTACGCTGCTCATGGATTGTGAAACGAGTGCGATTCTAGACATACACTGTTCGATGAAACAACCGCACGATACACAGGTCGGTTTACAGGTTTTGGTGCGGAATCTCGACGATCTGACGGATGTAGCGGCTGATAAAGGATACGACTGGGAAGCACTTCGGACGGGGTTGCGTGCTGAAAGTATCACACCGCTGATTCCGAAACGCGCCCCCGGTTTTCGAGGCTCGGAGAGAAACTTACTTATCCACAACCGGGCGTATAATCAGCGTTCGAACGCTGAAACAGTGTTTTTCGGCTTACAGCAGCGATACGGTGAGATGCCGTGATCGAGAACGTGGTTCGGTCAATTCCGCAAACTTGTCATGAAATCAGCGGTGCGAAACATTGAACGCGCGATTGGGGGGGCACACCGCTGAACGCTGGCGTCTAAACAAGGCCCTGTGAATACGATACTACTCTCTACTGATTCGCTGTTCAACATACTCGCGCGTTTCTCCCTGTAACACATATTCCACCTGTTGAAGTTCGTCAATCGAACCCGACCCAGTGACGAACATTGCTGTCCGCAACTCGGCGATCAGATCCTCGATTCGCTCGATAACAGCGTCCGGCCCGTCTGTGGCTGGTTTCAAGAACGGTTTTGCTAGTCCGCCGGCACGTGCACCTAAGGCGATCGCTTTTGCCACATCCAATCCCGTCCGCACACCACCACTCGCAATTACGCAGTCATGTTCGGTAACACACTCGATTGTGCTCGCAACGGTCGGGATTCCCCACTCTCGGAACAAAGTGCCGATTCGTTTTTGTCGCGGCGCGTTTGCGGCCGCTGCACGATAGGCTTCGATCCCAGACCACGTGGTACCGCCTTTTCCAGCGACATCGATTGCGTCAACTCCTGCCATAGTTAGCGTTCGGGCGGTCTCCCCGGAAATTCCGTTGCCAGTTTCTTTGACAATGATCGGCACCGAGAGTGCCTCAGATACTCGTTCGATCGCAGTTACACACTTCCGCGCATTGACGTCGCCTTCCGGTTGGGCGGCTTCTTGGAGGAAGTTCAGATGGACTGCGAGCGCGTCTGCGTCGATCATCTTGACTGCCTGCTCGACCATTTCGAGGTTGTACTCCCTGAGTTGGGCAGCGCCGAGATTCCCATAGATGAACGCATTAGGTGCGACATCGCGAACGACAGTATACGACTCAAGTACGCGTTCGTCGTCCAGTTCAAGTCCTGCTCGCTGGCTACCGAGCCCCATAGCAATGCCGGTCTCGCTGGCAGCCTGGGCAAGCGCCCGATTAATTTCCGTAGTGTTGTGGTGCCCGCCAGTCATGCTCTCGATGAAGATCGGAGCAGATAAATCATGACCCAAGAAATCGATGGACAGGTCGATAGCGTCGTAATCAAGTTCCGGGAGCGCGTTATGGACAATGTGGACGTCCTCGAAGCCTGTGCCTGTAGTTTCGACGTCCCGCTCTTGAACAATTTGGAGGTGGTCGTCTTTTCGGTCCTCAGTCTCTGAGGAGTCCTGCGCCGTCATTATTCTAACTTGTAAAAGGGGTGGGAAAACAGTGTTGTTGTAATGATTTGTGTCATCGCTCTTGGGTAGAGGATTGTTGGTGAGTTCTCAGCAGTAGCTGGAAGCCACAGCGGGCAAGGGTGACGCGACCGCGTCACCCGACGAACAATGTTCCCTATCAAGACGTTCGTCTCGGAGCGTCGC
>NZ_SGTV01000033.1:0-29694 GCF_005435035.1 Halorubrum sp. SD690R
GGGATCGTCTCAATGAATGGTTCAAGCACCGCCTCATACCAGATCTTTCGACGCTGAAACGGCAGATTCAACGAGGACTGCCGACGATCACGGAACCGATCATCTGGAACTATCTCTGCCCTTGAGGACGGTAGAAATTAACGCACGACCGTATCAAAAGGGCAGTCGCGAGGGCGCCGCACGTTCGCTTCGGTCCTCAGTCGTTCGCTTCGCTCACTCCCTGCGGTCCTTGCGTCACCTGCGGCGCCCTCGCGGCTGGAGCTTTGGAGGTACTCACCGCCGACACGACGGTGTTTATTTATAATCGAGCAGCTGGGGTTTTGGGGGTATACGCCGTCGATCACTCGACGACACCGAGACCCCGGGACACGTGCCTCACCCCACGCGGCGTATTCGACCGTACCCCCCGAACCTAAACCGCTCGCCCCCATGCGATACTCGTATATGCAGTTCTGTGACGACTGCGGCTCGATGATGGTCTCTCGCGACGGGGAGATGGTGTGTCAGAACGACGGCTGCGGCGCGACGACCGAACGCGACGAGGCGCTCGCCGCCGAGTTCGAGTCGACCACCGAACAGACCGGCGACGAGGTGATCGAGACGGAGGAGGGCGCGAACTTCGAGGGGAAGCCCACCGCGACCGACGTTGTCTGTGACGAGTGCGGCCACGGCGAGGCGTGGTACACGATCAAACAGACCGGCGCCGCCGACGAGCCGCCGACGCGCTTTTTCAAGTGTAAGGAGTGTGGCCGCCGCTGGCGGGGATACAACTGACCGCGATGCCGCCGGGAGGTCGACGGACTCGGCTCGTCCGCGCGCTCGCCGCCCTTTCGCTCGCCGCGCCCGCGGTCTTCCTCGTCGGCCGCGCCGTCGGCTTCTGGCGCGTCAGGCTCGCGGTCGGGAAGCTGCTCGCGCTGCTGCCCGACGACGGCGCCCCCGATCACGTCCGAGTGCTGCCGCCGCCGGCCGACGAGTACGCCGGAACGCTCCAGACGACCCCCGCTGAGACCCGCGAGCAACTCCCCGAGCAGGGCTTCTCCGAGCTCATCCGGGCCTACTTCCACGCGTACGACCGCGACGGGGAGGCCGTCCACGAGGTCGGCAGCTTCGTCCACCGGCCCGAGGGCCTCACCGGCGACTGGCAGGTCCACGTCCGGCTGTTCCCCGCGCCCGACGGCGCCACCGAGGTGTGGGCGCACTGGGAGCGGAACCCGTACGTGGCCCCGCTGGCGCACCTGCGGATGGAGGGGTACGACCCGGCCCGCGGCCAGCGGATGGCGGCCGAACTGATCGATGACCTGCGGTGCGCGCGCGACGACGGGGCGGCGTGAGCCGGCGCGCACCGGCAGTTCGTGCGTTTCAATAACGCGTCACCAACTAACACACGCCATAGCACTGCGTTCTGGCGATTTATTCGAGTTGGACGGAATTGAGCGCGTGAATTCGGCCGAAACGCGGCCGAATCCCGCTGTAGCGTTTGGACGGTTCATAGGGCACGGGGCGGGAGGTGGGGCCACGATGAACACCGAACGCATCGCACTGATCGCGGTGACGCTGGCGCTCGTCGTCGGCGGCCTCGCGACGCTGTTCGCACCGACCGTCGTCGCCGGCCCGGGCGGCGCTCCCGGGCAGGCGGCGGTCACCACCGCCGTCGCCGACGGCGGACTCGGGTCGCTGTTCGGGCTCGCGCTCTGGGGCGTGACGCTCCTCTTCGGCGCGACCGCGCTCGTCTGGTTCGTGTTCGCGGCGGTCGTGGGTGCGGGCCACGAGACGCCGCCGAACGAGTACGGCCTCGACGAGATCCAAGTCCGCATCATGACCGTCGACGCCGCCGAGGTCGTTCAGGAGACCGTCGACTCCCTGCCGGAGGGGCTCGACGACGTTCACGTGATCGCGGAGTCGCCCGTCGACGTGACCGGCGCGACGGTCCACGCCGTCCCGGAGGCGTTCACGTGCGACGCGGTCCGGAAGGGCCGCGCGCAGGAGTGGGCACGGCAGTCGCTCGACTGCGGGAAGGCGTTCGTCCTCTACCTCGACGAGGACAGCGTTGTCGAGTCGCTCGACGGGCTCCCGGACGCTGACATCGTTCAGCTCCGCGAGAAGCCCCGGCTCACGGGGTCGAATCTCAGCTACTTGGCGGACATGTACCGGATGGGCGTCCAGATCGAACAGCGCGCGTTCGCGCGCCTCTCGATTCCCCTGTTCGCGTGGGGCGGCGGCATCGCGGTCCGCAGCGAGGTGGAGGACGAAACCACGTGGGACCGTGAGACGCTCGTCGACGACACCGCGTTCGTCTGGGCGGCCCCCCGCGAGCTCGACGTGACGTTCGCGCTCTCGGACGCGGTCTGCCGCAACGAGGCGCCGCCCTCGCTGTACGAGATCCTCCAGCAGCGCCGCCGCTGGGCGGCCGGGAACGTCCGGGCGTCGACGATGCTCCCCCTGCGCTACGAGCTGTTGACTAGGGTCCGCAACTACGCGTGGGCGCTCTCGCCGATCGTCACCCTGCTCGTCGTCCCGTTGTCGCTTCTGGGCGTGACCATCGCGCACAGCGGGCTGTTCTTCGCCGCGTCGATGGGGCTGGCGCTCTGTACGCTGGGCTGGTTCCTGCTCGGCGTCCGGTACTACGGCGACGACCACCGCCGCTGGGCGCTCGCGGTGCCGCTGGCGCCGCTCATCACCGTCGTCCACTCGATGGGGACGGTCGCCGGGATCGTCAACCCGCCGGAGACGTTCCGGGTGACGACGAAGGTCGGCAGCGAGTAACCGCTCCGAGCGCGGCTACGACCCGTCGCGAAGCCGCGGCCCGAGGAACGCCGCGACCGCCTCGCCGACCTTTCCGCTCTGCCCGACGAAGAAGTGGTCGGACTCGAACGCGACCGTCTCGACGCCCAGTTCCGTCGCACGTTCGACTACCGGCTCCCAGTCCGCCGTCGAGTCCCGCGTCGCGTACAGGACGCGAACCGGGACGCCCCGGTCGACTATCTCTCCGAGCGCGTCGACCGCGTCGGTGTCGGGGTTCAGGCGGGCGGTCGGCGCGAGCGCGCAGACGCCCGTCAGCTCGGGCCGCGACGCGGCCGCGACGAGCGCGACCGTGCCGCCGAACGAGAAGCCGAACAGCCCGACGCGGTCGTAGCGCTCGCGCGCCCAGCCGACCGCCCGGTCCGCGTCGGTGGTCTCGCCGTACCCCTCGTCCCAGTCGCCGTAGTCGAAGCGGAGGCAGTCGACGCCGCGGTCGGTCACGGCGTCGGAGACGGCCACCAGCCGCTCGTCGCCTCGGTGGCCGCGCTGCTGGGGATGTGGCGGGCAAGCGACGACGACCGCATCCGCGGACGGCGCGTCGGCCGAGGCGTCGCTCGCGGCCGTATCAAGGGTCGCGCGCACGTCGCGACCGCCGGGGATCAGGACGGTGTCGCTCATCGGGATCGGGCGGTCGGGTCGACGCCCGTCAGGGCACCTGCGTCACGCGATCGACGCCGTCGAGCTCGACGAGGTCGCCCGCGAGCGCCTCCTGATCGACGGTCGCCTCGTAGTAGAACACGATGTCGAACGTGCCGTCGCGGAGGAGCTGCTGGCACTCCCAGACGAACGCCTCGTCGTCGAGCGTCAGTCCCTGGAACTGGTTCGACGAGAAGTCCGTGTCGTCGTTGCCGGCCTCGATGTACGTCTCGCCTTTGCCCGCGTGATCGGCGATAACCTCGTTGGCGGCGACCGTCAGCTCGTGCATCTCTAGGTCCTCCTCACCCTCGAGATTCGTGTGGACGATACAGCCCACCAGCTCGATGTCGCCGGGCTCTAAGAGGGCCTTCGCGCGGGTGTACAGGTCCGAATCGACGGTCTCGCTCATGTCTCTCCCTTCCGGCTCCCGTAATAAACGGGTGACGGTTCGCGGGGCGGGGTGGCTCCTCGGATCCGACGCGTCTCCGCGGCGCACCGAAGCGAGACGACGACTCCGTTTTAACGGCGAAGCGAGACGATGACGCCGTCCTCGTCGGCGTCGGTCTCGACTAGCCCGTCGTCAGCGAGGTCGTCGACGAGCCCGCGGAGCCACTCGCGACCGTGTTCGCCGTCAGGAGCGTAGTCGACGCGGATTCGGTGCCCAAGCGTATCTAGGCCCATCTCGTCGCGCTCGCCGAGGAGCCGGACGATCCGACCGCGGAACTGCCGCCGGCTCCCCTCGAAGCTGGGCTGTTCGGGCACGTCGGGCGCGGTGAAATCGCCAGTCTGGTACGCGTGGCACCACTCGCGCCACGGGCACCCCGCCTCGTCGCAGCTGGGGCTCTTCCCGCAGGCGACGCCGCCCAGTTCCATGACCGCGTTGTTCCACACCCGCGACTCGCCCGCCGGCATGAGCGCGGACGCGACCCGCTCGAACGCGTCGTCGTCGTCCGAGACGTCGAACGCGCGATACAGCACCCGCTTCACGTTGGTATCGACGACGGCGTCGCCGTTGTTGAACGCGAACGACGCCACCGCGTTGGCGGTGTAGGGCCCGACGCCCATCAGCTCGCTCAGTCCGTCTGGGTCCTCCGGGAACGACCCGTCGTGGTCGTCTTCGACCTGTCCGGCCGCCTCGTGGAGGTACTTCGCCCGGTTGTTGTAGCCGAGCGAGTGGTCGGACCAGAAGGCGACCACGTCGGCTCGGTCGGCGGCGGCTAGGTCGGCGGTCGTCGGCCACTCGTCGAGGAAGTCCTCCCACGCGGGGACGACCCGGTCGAGCTGGGTCTGCTGGCTCATCACCTCGCTGACGAGGATCTCGTAGGGGTCCTCTGTGCGGCGCCACGGGAACGCGCGGTGGTCGGCCTCGTACCAGTCGACGAGCGTGTCGCGGACCGCGTCGCGGTCGGCGGGGAGCTCCGGCGCGTCCTCGGGACCACCCTCGCCGCTAGCGCCTCCGCCCTCGCTGCCGCCGCTCTCGCCCTCGGCGCGGTCGCCCGCACCGTCCGAGTCGGTCATATCCCCGGTCCGGGCGGCGGCGGTTTATCGGTGCTGGTCCCCGTCGGTGCGGGCCGGCGCCATCGTCCGCGGGTCGCGGTCGGGGCCGGGGTACTCCCCGCCGACCGCGTCCGGATACAGCTTCGCCGGGTCGAACACCGTCGCGAACGCGCGCGACTCCCGGACGCTCACGGGGAGTCTGTCGCGTAGCCCGGCCGCTGCCCCCGGCCCGGTCAGCGAGGGGTCGAGGCTTATCACCTGCATCGCGCCGCCGCGGTAGGCGGACGCCAGCGCGGGATGATCGCCCGAGGGCTGCGTGACCGGTTCGCGCCACGCCTCGACCGCGTCGCGCCAGTCTGCCGCTAGCTCCGGCTCCGCGAGGGACGCGATCACCGCCTCGGCGTCGTCGAGGAGCGGGTCGCTGGCGACGAGCGTCGTCCACGCGTGCGACCGGAGCGCGTCGAGCGCCTCGCGGGCGTCGCCGCCGAGGAGGAGATCAGCCGCGAGCGCGTCCGCACCGGCGACGACGCGGGCTGGGCTGGGATCGAGGGGGTCGGTCACCTCGTTCCCCTCACCGCCGGAGTCGCCGTCGCCCCCGGAATCGCCACCGTTCCCGTCCGCCGTCGAGCGCACGGCGTCGAGCGCTCGTCGCACGTCCGCCTCGTCGAGGTCGCTGCCGAGCGCGGCCGCGCGCTCGAACAGGTCGCCGAAGGTCATGCTCGCCGGTCGTCGCCGCGGGCGTATCGTCTTTGCGGCCGGACGGAGAGGCCGAACGTTATTGGCCGCCGCGTCGAAGCCCGCCGCGTGACCGATCGCTCCTCCGACGATCCGACCGTCGCCGTCCCGCAGGTCCCGGTCGAGGACCTCGCTGTCGACGCGAACGCGGACCGACTTCGAGATCGGGCCGCCGACCTGCCGAGCGGCGTCGACCTCGCCGTGTTTCCCGAGTACGCGCTCACGGGGTTCGTGGCCGACGAACGACTCCGGGAGGCCGCGCTGTCCCGGGACGTGGCGCGCGCACGGCTCGAATCCGTCGCCGAGACCGCCGGCTCGGCCGTGGTCGCGGGGTACGCCGAACGGGACGGCGACGCCGTATACAACGCGACCGCGTACGTCCCGCCGGGAGGGTCCTCCGAGGACGGCGGCGGAGAGTTCTCCGCCTACCGCAAGCGACACCTGTGGGACGACGAGGCGGAGTGGGTCGAGCCCGGCGGCGACCGCGTGATCGTCGAGACGCCCGCCGGACCGACCGGACTGCTGACCTGCTACGACCTCAACTTCGTCGCGGAGAGCGCGTGGTTCGCTGAGCGCGCGGTCGACGCCCTCGTCGTCGTCGGCGCGTGGCCCGCCGACCACGTCGCGAACTGGCGGCTCCTCGTCCGAGCGCGCGCGCTCGACGGGGTCAGGTGGACCGTCGGCGCGGGGCGCACGGGAACCGCGGGCGGCGCGCGTCCGGCGGAGGCGGCGACCTACGCGGGCAACTCCCTCGTCGTCCGCCCCGACGGCGCGGTCGCCGCCGAGCTCGGCCGGGAACCGGCGACGCTGACCGCGACCCTCGACCGAGACACGCTCTCCGCGCAGCGCGATCTGGTGGGGGCTGTCGACGACATCTGAAACTATTCTTTTCAGTTTCGAAAAAGTAGTTTTCTCAGTAGGAACTATTAAGTAGGTCGCGCGCGTATGTATAGTTGAAATGAGCACCCAGAAGCAGTCACGTCAGCGATACGGCGACGTTCACGAGAGCGAAGCGCTCCGCGTCCCCGAGGAGAAGGCAGAACAGCTCGTCGACGCGCTCAACAGCGACCTCGCGGCGACGTACGTCCTCTACCACCAGGTCAAGAAGCACCACTGGCTCGTCGAGGGCGCCGAGTTCCTCGGCATCCACGAGTACCTCGGCGAAGTCGCGGAGGACCTCGAAGAGGGCGCCGACGTCCTCGCGGAGCGCGCGCAGGCGCTCGGCGGCGTGCCGCTCTCGGGCGGCGCGAACTACGAGGAGCACGCACCGGTGACCCCCGAGGACGCCGACGCCTACGACATCCGGACGTCGCTGGAGCACGACCTCGAGATGTTCGGCGACATCACCGAGCAGCTCCGCGAGCACATCCAGCTCGCCAACAACCTCGGCGACTACAACACCGAAGAGCAGCTCCGTGACATCCTCGAAGACGTCGAGGAACACGGCCACCACCTCGAGCACTACCTCGAAGACGACACGCTCGTCACGAGCGAGACGCTCGAGTAGACCGGCCCCGGCGGACTGCTTCCGGCACGTCCCGACGTTCGATTTTCCGCTTTTTCGCGATACGTAGCGGCCGCGCAGTCGACCGCGTCACCGATTGTACTTCCGATCGCCTCGCCGATCAGTCGAGGTCCGGGGCCCGCTCGCCCGCGGGGACGACGACCTCCAGCCAGTTCTCTTCCGGCGGCAGCGGACAGGAGAACGTCTCGCTGTACGCGCAGAAGGGGTTGTACGCGAGGTTGAAATCGATCGTGACCGCGTCGCCGTCGGCGAGCTCGCGCTCGGGTGCCAGCTCCATGTACCGACCCTGGTGGTACGTCTGCTGGCCGGTCGTCTTGTCGCGGAAGGGGACGAAGACGGCGCCGTCGTCGCCCTCCTGGCGGTAGCCCGCGAGCGTGTGCTCCGTCCCGTTAATCTCGAGCGCGAAGGTGACGATCCGGAGGTACCGGACCGGGTTGCTCGCGGTCGTCTCCATCTCGACCGGCTCGGGGTCGTCGTGGACGGTGACGGTCGCCTCGACGCGGTAGTCCGGATTCGGGGGAAAGTAGTCGAGCCCGTCGAACTCGTCCCGGTGTTCCGGGGGGATGGGCGACTGCGGGTGGTCGTCGAAGAACTCGTCCTTCTCCCGGCGGTTCGCGCGGAGCCGCTCGGCGTAGTCCTCGCTCATGCCCGGCCCGACGAGCGCCGGCGGTTTCAGGCTCGCGGTTCCGGCGCCGGTGTCTCTACCGCCGAAGCGGTCGCGACGCCGTCACAGCGCCTGGAGGTCGGCCAGACAGTCGTCGAGGTCGCGGTTCGACGTGGCCAGCGACACGCCGTCGACCCGGGCGAGGTCGGCGGCGTGGTCCCAGAGGTCGCCGTCCTCGATCCCGTGGAGCACGACGGCGTTCGGCGTCGGGCTCACGACCCGCAGCGCGACGAGCGGCGACTCGCCGCGCGTCACCCGGGTGAACACGAGCGCGCGGTTCGTCGACTGGCCGTACAGCCGGTAGAACTCCTCGCTGGAGAGCCGCGTGATCGCCTGGATCGAGTCGATGACGGTGTGGCCGTTCACGTGGTCGTGGTCGCCGCGGACGACCTCCGTCGCGCCCATCGCGTCGTAGAAGTCCGCCAGGGGGACCGCCGTCGAGTACTCGCGGAGGTCGTGGACGATGTCGCTCTCGAACCCGGCCGAGAGCACCCGAGCGTGCTGTCGGAGGCGGCCGCCGCCGCGGCGCTCGTCGATGTCGAGGAGTCCTTCGACGGTCCGCCGGACGACGCCGATCCCGGGGCTCTCGCGCCGGCCGCTCTCGTAGTCGGAGACGACCGACGAGGAGACGCCGAGCTGGTCGGCCAGCTCCGTCTGCGAGACGTCGAAGTCGGTCCGCCACTTCCGGAGCGTCGCGCCCGGGTCGTCGCTCAGCGTTATCTCGCCGGCGATCCGGCGGGAGAGCTCCTCGCGTGCGTCGCTCATGGCCTGAACGGACGACCGAACGCCGCAAAAGGGTACCGTTCGTCGCGCGTCGAAACCGACCGGAGCCCGGCCTGGTCGAGGACGCGGCCGCGGCTCACTCTAAGTACAGCGAGTAGACGATGACCGCGAACCCGATCGCCGTGAGGAGGCCGTCGACGGCGATGCCGACCGCGAGGTCGGCGCCGATAATCTGGTGGGAGACGCCGCCCAACAGCGCCCCGACGGTGACGATGCCGAAGCCGACGCCGAGCTCGCGCAGCGACCGGTCGCCGGTCCGGTCGTACGCGCGGAGCGCGTAGTAGGTGATACTGCCACCGAGCACTAGGATGGCGGTCTTTGCGACGATGATCGTCAGGTCGATGTAGGGAGTCATGTTTCCTCTCGTAGCTCCGACCACAGGTCGGCCAGTCGCTCGTCTCGGGTCCGCTCCGGCCGAGAGAACTCCACGTCGAACTCGCGGCTGCCCGCGTCGCCCTCGTCGCCGTCGCCGACCGAGACGGTGACGGCGTCGAACGACACCGAGTACCGCGTCGTGTGCTGTCCGTCCCGCCGGATGTCGGTCGACTCCGACAGCAGGGAGGCGTCGGTGAGCATCTCCAGTTTCCGGTAGGTCGTCGACAGGGGGATGTCGCACTCCTCGGAGAGTTCGCTCGCGGTCTTCGGCTCGGTGAGCGCCGCGACGATCCGACGGGCCGCGTCGTCGGCCAGCGCGTCGAGCACCTCGTCGACCGACGGCGGCTCCGGCTCTCGCGACGGGTCCCGCACCATGCGTGACGGTTCGGCCCCCGGGACTTAAACCATTGAATTTCCGCCGAGGCGGCGGGGCTCGCGGCCGCCACTCCTCCCTCTTTTGTGTGGCGCCGCCGTACGGCGATACCATGGACACGTGGAAGCGTCGAGTCGGCGGGTACATCGCGTTCGTGGCCGTCGTGCTCGTCTCCACCACCGTTTCCTACCGGTGGGGGATGCGGGTGTACGAGAACGACCCGCGCACCCTGATCGAGTCGTTCCAATTCGCGATCGAGATGTTCACGACGACCGGGTTCGGTGGCGACGCCTCGTCCTGGCAGACCCAGGAGATGCACGCGTTCATCGCCGTGATGGACCTGGTCGGTATGGTGCTTCTCATCGGGGCGCTGCCGGTCGTCGCCACGCCGCTCCTCGAGTCCGCGTTCTCGACGACCGTCCCCCGGTCGCTGGACGCGGACCTGAGCGGCCACGTCGTGGTCGCCTCCGACACCACGCGCTCCGACGCGCTCCTGGACGAGTTCGACTCGGAGGGGGTCACCTACGTCGTCGTCGAACCCGACCCGGACCGGGCGCTGGCGCTGTACGAGGCGGGTCACATGGTGATCCGCGCCGACCCGGAGACGACGGCGGGGCTCGAGAGCGCCCGCCTCGGCGACGCCCGCGCCCTCGTCACCGACCTCTCGGACCGGGTCGACGCGAGCATTGTCCTCGCCGCGAAGGAACTCTCGACCGGCGTCCGCGCGATAAGCGTCGTCGAGGACCCGAGCCGAGAGCGGTACCACCGGCTCGCCGGCGCCGACGAGGTGCTCTCCCCGCGGTCGCTGCTCGGCGAGAGCCTCGCCTCGAAGGTGACGACGGCGGTGCGGACCGACCTCGACGAGGCGGTCGCGGTCGGCGACCTGCGGATCGCGGAGGTGTCGATCCACCACGGGAGCGGCCTCGCCGGATCGACGCTCGCCGGGAGTCGGATCGGCGAGCGCACCGGCGTCGACGTGATCGGTGCGTGGTTCAACGGCGCGTTCGAGGCGGCGCCGCCGCCGGACGCGACGCTGTCTGCGGGGACAGTTCTGCTCGTCTCCGGGACCGAGGGACAGGTGGAGCGGCTCGTGAACCTGACGAACTCGGCGGCCCGCCGGTTCGGCGCGGGCGAGACGGTCGTCATCGGACACGGGCAGGTCGGGAAGACCGTCGCGAACGCGCTCGAATCGGCCGACCTGCCGGTGACGGTCGTCGACCGCGACGGCGCCGAGGCGATCGACGTGGTCGGGGACGCGACGGAGCCGGACACGCTGCGGGACGCCGGCGTCGCGGACGCGCGGACGGTCGTCCTCGCGCTCCCCGACGACACGACGGCCGAGTTCGCGACGCTCGTGGTGCGCGACCTGGCGCCGAACGTGGAGCTGCTCGCGCGGGTCGAGGACGCCGAGAGCGTGCCGAAGATGCACCGCGCCGGGGCCGACTACGTGCTCTCGCTCTCGACGGTGACCGGGCGGATGTCGGCGTCGGCCGTGCTCGCGGACCGAGACGTGCTCTCGCTGGACACCCACGTCGAGGTCGTCAGGACCGAGGCGTCCGCGCTGGTCGACCGGACGGTCGGACAGGCCGCCGTCCGCGAGACCACCGGCTGTACCGTCATCGCGATCGAGCGGGGCGACGAACTCGTCACCGACGTGGGCCCGGAGACGCGGGTCGAGCGGGGCGACGAGCTCGTCGTCGTCGGCACCGACGAGGGAGTCCGCGCGTTCGAGCGCGCGTTCGCGTAGAGCCGGGTCGGTTCGCCCGCTCGGCTCGCGGCGCTGACTCGGCCCGCGCCGCGGATTCGAGCGGGCTCGCGCCGCTGCTCCCGCTCGCGCCGCCGGTCTCGGCGCGACGAGTCGAACGGTTCAAGTATTCGCTGGCTGTTCATATCCGTATGAAAGATCAGGGACGCTCCACGCGCAAGCGGACCGGCGGCCGACTCAAGCACGCCTCGAACAAGAAGCGCCACCAGCTCGGCCGCGAGCCCGCCGAGACGACCGTCGGCGAGACCCGACTCCAGTACATCGACTCCCGCGGCACGGAAAAGAAGGTCCGCGCCCTCTCGACGAACGTCGCGCAGGTCGCCGACGACGGCGAGGTCAGCGAGGCCGAGATCGAGAACGTCGTCGACAACCCCGCGAACGTCAACTACGCCCGCCGGAACATCGTCACGAAGGGCGCCGTCATCGAGACATCCGCCGGCCGCGCACGCGTCACCTCCCGCCCCGGCCAGACCGGCCAGGTCAACGCGGTCCTGCTCGACTGAACGCGGCCTTTCTGAAGGTATTTCAGCCCGCACGCCCACCAGCGACGCGTGTACCTCGGCGTCGACGAAGCCGGCAAGGGACCCGCGCTCGGACCGATGGTCGCGGCGGCGGTCGCCGCCGACCCGGCGGACCTCCCCGCCGACGTGGACGACTCGAAGCGGGTCGCGCCGGCCAGACGCGAGGAGATAGCGGCGGCCCTCCGGGGCGACCCGGCCGTCGCCGTCGGCGTCGCCCGCGTTGACCCCGACGAGATCGACCGCCCCGACACCGACATGAACACCCTCACCGTCCGTGGTCAGGCGCTGGCGGTCCGGGACGCCCTCGCCGACCTCCCCGCTGGCGTCGCCGAACCGGTCCGCGTCGTCGCCGACGCGGGCGACACCAGCGAGGAGCGGTTCGCGCGGCGGCTCGGCGAGTTCGTCGAGGGCGACGGTGCGGACGGAGCCCGCGGCGACGATGGGGCCCACCCCGCGGTCGACGTGACGGCCGCCCACGGCGCCGACGAGGACGACCCCGTCGTCGGCGCGGCGAGCGTCGTCGCCAAGGTGGTCCGCGACGCCGCGATGGCCGACCTCGACGCCACGTATCCCGACTACGACATCGGGAGCGGCTACCCGAGCGACCCGGCCACGCGAGCCTTCCTCGCCGCGTACGTCGGCGACCACGGGGCGCTACCCGACTGTGCGCGCGAGTCGTGGGCGACCTGTGAGGACGCGCTGGCGGCCGCCGAGCAGTCGGCGTTAGACGAGTTCTGAAAGCGGGCCGGAGCCGCTCGGCGCTCAGCCCTCAGAACAGCCCGGCGATGACCCCGCCGAGCGTCCCGACGATCGTCTCCCACACCGAGAAGCCGGTCGCGATCGCCAGCACCGTGTCCGCGCCGAAGAAGGCGAACAGCAGCGCGGAGCCGAAGTGCGCGAGCCGCATGTCGACCCGGCCGGCGAACGTGTGGAAGAAGTAGGCGTTCGCGAGGCTCACCGGGATGATCGCGAGCATCTCGCCGGCCCAGATGGCCGAAGTCGCGCCGTACTGGACCGCCAGGCCGATGGTGACGAGCTGCGTCTTGTCGCCGAACTCGCCGGTCGCGGTGAGCAGGAAGATGGGGAAGAAGCCGCCGAGCGACCCAGAGTACCTGTCGAGCCGCCCCGGGAGCGAGAGGTCGTCGAACGCGGCCAAGCCGCCGTCGGTGCGCTCCGCTTCCGGGGTCGTCCCGCGCGACGGCGCGGACCGGTACAGCAGGACCGCGAAGACGAAGAACAACACCGCGGTGATCGCGTCCAACACGACCGGCGGGAGCGCCGACTGGAGTGCCTGCCCGAACGCGATCTCCACGGCGGTCCACCCGGCGAACGCCGAGCCGGCGGCCGCGACGACGACCTTGGGATCGTACCGCGTGGAGAGCCCGGCGATCATCAGCTGTACCTTCTCGCCCGGCAGCACCGCGAGCTGCGTCACGAACGCGATCGCGACGATCTCGACGTAGCCGGTCATGCGTCGCCCGCCTCCTGACCGTCGGTCGCGGCGGTCGACTCCGCGGCGCGCCGGACGTACACGCGGTCCGCGACCGCCTCCGGCAGCCCGTGTTCGTCCCCGTCGCTCGTCCGGACGGTGACCAGCCCGAAGGAGGTGATATCGACGACCTCGACGGTCGTTCCGGGCGTTATCTCGGCGTCGACGAGGAACTCCAGCACGTCGGGGTCGCGGTCGCTGACGCGGGCGACCGTTCCCCGTTCACCCGGATCCAGCGCCGCGACGAGCGTCGTCCCGGCGTCCTCCGGCGTCGAGAGGTCGGCCGGCGGGATCGGGTCACCGTGCGGGTCGGCGGCGGGGTAGTCGAGGACGCGCTCGACCCGACGCGTGAACTCTTCGCTGACGTGGTGTTCGAGCGCGTCAGCCTCGTCGTGGACCTCGGTCGCCTCGTAGTCCAGCTGCTCTGCGAGGAACGCCTCGATGAGGCGGTGTCGGCGGACGACCTCCAGCGCGGCGACCTCGCCCGCGGGCGTGAGCTCGACGCCCGTGTACTTCTCGCGAGAGAGCAGGCCGCGGTCGGCGAGCGTTTCCACCATGCTTGTCACCGTCGCGGGGGTCTTGTCGAGCGAGTCCGCGATCTGCGAGGTCGAGACGGGCGGTCCCACCCGCGACTCGATCCGATAGATCGACTTGAGATAATCTTCGACGGCGTCGGTCGGCATAGACGTTTTTGACCGGTCTAAATTAATAGTTTGTCGGATGCGTTTTCTGTTCTTGCCAAAGGCATAACGAGAGGCGAGTCGAAACGGTGATCTCGAAAACCGTCGCTGTGAGCGATCGGAAACCGATCGAACGTCACATCCGGTCGAGAATTAGGGGTCGCCGACGCGCGGTCGGCCGGCTTATTTGACCGTCAGCAGGCGGCGCAGGATGTCGCCGTACGCTGGCCGGGTGATCAGCACACCGACCAGCACGCCGAGGACGGTGAAGATGGCGAACCCGGAGAGGTCGCCGAGCGACAGCACCATCAGCGGCGACATCGCGATGATGGTCGTGGCCGCGGCCGCGCCGATCACCCAGAACGCCCGCCGGAACCGGGAGTCGAACACTTTCTTCGAGTTCACGTCGCCCTCGCTCATCACCTCGTCGGCGATGATGACGAGGTCGTCGACACCGGTCCCGACGACCGCGATGAAGCCGGCGATCACCGCGAGTTCGAGCGGGTAGCCGAGCAGCGCCGCGAACCCGAGCAGGGCGTACACCTCCGTCAGCGCCGTGACGATCATCGGGAGCGCGACGCGCGGTTCGCGGTAGCGGAGGAACACCATCCCGGCGACCGCCAACACCGAGAGCACGCCGATGACCAGCGAGTACGTCCGGAAGTTCTCACCCTGCGAGGCCGAGATGGACGAGGAAGTCCCCTCGCCGCTGATGTCGAGGTCGGCCGGGAGCGCGCCGGCGCGGAGGTTCAGCGAAATGGTCTGCGCCTCGGCGAACTCGCCCGTCGTGAGCCGGAAGTTCCCGGTGTCGGCCCACGAGCCGGCCGCCATGCTGTCCGCGAGGCCCGGGTCCATCCCGAAGGAGTTGACGACCTCGCCGTCGACGACGAGCAGGAGACACGGGTTCGAGTTCTCTATCTCACCGGTCTCCTCGTTGTATCCGCACCGGTCCGCCCCCGTCTGGTACGCGTCGGCGAAGCCGCGTTGCGCCACGGCGTCTTGGAAGGAGTGCGCCGGCGACTGGCCGTTCTCGGCGGTGTTGCGCACCGTGACCGGGACGTACGCTCCGGTACCGCGGTCGCTCTGGGCCGCGGTCCCGATCGTCTCGAAGTCGCCTTGGGTCAGCGTTCCCTCCTGAACCGCGGTGCCGTTTCCGTCCGGGTACGCGATGTCGATCCGGACGGTCCCGCGCTCCTCGAGGAGGTCGATCACTTCTTGCCGGCCTTGCCCCGGCACCTCGACGAGGATGAAGTACTCCCCGGTGATCGACTGGATCTGTTGGACGCTGCCGCCCGAGAGGCCCGCCTCGTTGATCTTCCCCTGGATGACGTTCATCGTCTCGTCGCGCGTCTCCTGCGTGACACCCGACCGAACCTCCGCGTACTCGTAGCCCGCGGCGTCCATCGCCGCGCGGAACTGGGACTCCGTCACGGACGGCTTCGTCACCTCGACCGCGCCCTCTTCCGGAACGACGCCGACGTTTCGGACGGAGGCGTTGTCCAGTTCGGCCGCGACCGCGTCCGCGACGCTCTCGGGCGTGTCACCGCCGAACGCGACATCCGTCGCGGTGTATCCCGAAAGCGGCGCGCGGACCCGCGTCCCGCCCGCCAGATCGAGGCCGTACTGGAGGTTCGTGACCCCCTGCTGGGCCTCGCTGACGTTCTCCCCGGGCGCCGGCTCCGGCCCGAACCCGGGAGCGAAGAGCGCCACGGACGACCCGATCACGACGACGACGAGCAGCAGGATTCGCCAGTTCTTCTTGATCGGTTCGAGCATTACCGCGCCACCCCCTCGAACTTGTACCAGCGAAGCAGCGAGACGTTCATCAGGTACGTGTTCATCAGGTCGGCGCAGAGCCCGACCGCGAGGATGATCCCGATGTCACGGAGCAGCCCCACCCCGAACACCGAGGCGCCGATCGCCATCACGACCATCGCGGCGATGGAAGTGAGCGTCATCGTCACCCCGGTCCGCATCGCGCGGCTCACGGACTCGTAGAACTCGCCGGTCCGTCGCAGCACGGAGTCGTTCAACAGGATGTCCGAGTCGACGCTGTATCCGATGATCATCAGCAGCGCCGCGATCGTTCCGAGCGTCATCTGGATGCCGAGGAGGTTCATCGCCGCGATCGGGATGACGAGGTCGGAGAATGCGGACGCGACGACCGCCAGCGAGGGGACGAACGTCCGGAACAGCGCGAACACGAGGACGCTCATCCCGAGGAACGCGATCGCCACGCCGATGATGGCGGTCCGCGCGGTGTCGCTCGCGAAGCTCGGCGACACCTGATCGACCGCGGTCGTGGTCAGTCCCGCCGCCTCCGCCTGGTCTTGGAGATCGTTCGCGAGCCCCTCCGGATCGTCCTGTGACGCCTGGAACGTGACGACGACGACGTCGTCGCCGGGGATCGTTCGGACCGAGTCGGGCTCCCGCTCGAAGGCCGTTTGGATCTGCTGTTCGACGTCGCCGCTCGCGTCGTCCGCGACTCGCAGCTCGACGCCGCCGGTGAACTCCAGTCCCAGGTTCGCGGGCGCACCGGTGGCGACGACCCAGCCGCCGATGATCGCCAGCGCGAGGACCAGAAACGCGAGCGGCACCGCCGCGAGCTGCCGGTTCGAGTAGTCGGTGTAGTTGACTTCCGGCACCTCGATCGCTACCATAAATACCGCTTCCTCCGCGGGCGCGAATAAGCCTTCTTATCTGGTGGGCCGACGGCGGCGACCGAGGCTGTAACCCCCCGCGTTACGGGAGGTACCGCACGGCGACGACGCCCGGCTCCGATCGGATCTCGACGCGGTTCACGCCCAGTCGGGCGGCGCGCGAGAGCGTCCCCTCCCGGTCGTCGATCACGTCCGCGACCGCCGCCTCCGTCTCCGACTCCGGCGGGGTCAGCACGTGGACCTCGCCGACGCCCGCGCGCTCCTGCCGGGCGAGTTCTCCCGACGGGGTCTCCGCGGCGAGTTCGCGCTCGTGAACGGTCGGCGGCTCCGGGCTCTCCTCTATCGAGAGCGCGCGGCGCGCGTCGACCTCGACCACCTGATATGTGACCTCCATCGGCGGGTCGGGGGCGACGGTCGCCTCGACGGCGTCGTCGACGTCGAGGCCGGGGTTCGAGCTCAGCGTGTGAACCTGTCCGTCGTGGACGTCTTTCAGCACCGCCGAGTCGCTCTCGACGTGCGTGACGAGGAACGTGCTCTCCTTCTCGTCGGTCATTGCGTTCGGCTAGTCGCTCTGACGACTTCCGGCTTTCGAGCCGCGGCCGCGGGCCGTCGTTTCACGCCGGCCCGCCGGCGTCGCCCGACGCGTCGCCGTCGACGGCCGCGCCGTCGTCAGTCCCGCCGCGGAGTCGAAAGTGCGTCGCGAAGACGGCGAGCGCGGCCGCGACGGGCGGGACGAACCCCGCCAGCTGCGGGAGCGCGTACAGCGCGTTGACGAGGACGGAGCCGCTCGGGTCTCGGAGCCCCTCGGGCGCCGAGATGACCATTCCGAGGTACAACGAGAGCAGGAACAGGAAGCCGGCGACTCCCATCCACCGGTCGTACGTGGCCGCGACCCGGTCGCCGCGGCGGTGGCGCCGGGCGACGAACAGTATCGGCGCGAGCAGCGGGCCGACGGCGCCGAGCCCGGCGACCACGAACAGCGACCGCGAGAACAGGAACGTCCCCCCTTGCGCCGACACGGTCTCGCCCATCCAGACGACCAGGGCGAGAGTGACGACGAGCGCGACGAACCCGGCCGCCAGCGCGCCGAGCGCGGCGTACGCCCGCATCGTCCAGGACTCGGTCGCGCGGAACGCGTACGGGATCGCGCCGAACACCCCGCGGTAGGCGTCTGCCATCGACTCCGATAGGGGCGTCAGCGAATTAAACCCCTCGTCGTCGGGAAACCATTTATACGCGCGACCGGATCCCCCTGACGTGGGTCTCTACGACACGTATCTCGCGACGCGCCACCGTCTCCACGACGCCGAGCCGCCGGCGCACGTCGCCCTCGTCCTCACGGAGCGGGACCTCCTCGCCGACGGCGCGTTCGACACGCTGTCGTCGGCCATCGGCTGGGCGTTCGAGTACGGCGCGGAGCGCGTCACTGTCTCCGTCTCCGTCCTCGACGGGGCCGTGGCTCCGACGCTGATCCGCGAGCTCCGCCGGCTCGATGTCCCCGCGGAGACGGTGGTCCGCGGCCCAGACGCCGACGCGCCGGGGGAAGCGGGAAGCGACCTCGGCGGCGACTCCGCCGCGGGCGACGCCGACGCGCCGGTCCGGATACTGGTCGGCCTCGGCGGTAAGGCGGAGTTCGCCGGCGCCGTCCGCGAACTGGCGAACGACGTCGCGGCCGGCGAGATCACGCCGGACGCCATCGACGAGGCCGACGTCTCGGAGCGGCTGCTATTCCCCGAAGAGCCCGACTTGGTCATCAAGACGGGCGCCGAGCGGCTCTCCGACTTCGCAATCTGGCAGTCCGTGTACGCCGAGCTCTACTTCACCGACGTGAACTGGCGCGACTTCCGCAGGCGGGAGTATCTCCGCGCGGTCTTGGACTTCCAGGACCGACAGCGCCGGTTCGGCCGCTGACGCGCTCGGACCGCGGCCGTCGAGTTCCGCTACCAGACGAACGCGAAGAGCGCGGTGAACGTCACCAGCGCGCCCACCGTCGAGAGGATCGGCACGACGTTCTGCATCAGCACGACGCGCGCGCTCGTTCCCGGGTTGAACAGGTCCGACGCCGAGGGGACGTCGCTCGCGTCGCCCTCCCCGATCGCCGGCATCTCGTCGGCCGTCAGCGCCCCGACGGAGACCGTCGGTTCCTTCTCGCCTTTGATCCCCTGTCGGACGGTCACCGTGCGGGTCGCGCGCCCCCAGCCGAGCCCGACGATCGACATGGTCGCGATGATGACGAACGACGCCGGAATGCCGACCGCGGAGAGGCTGATCACGATCCCGGAGGAGACGACCGCGACGACGATGGCGGCCGTCAGCGGGAGGTCGGTGATGTCGTTACCGAGCGTGTCGAGCGTCCGTCGGGCGATGGTGAACGCGCCGACCGCGACGGCGGCGCTGCCGAGGAGGATCATCGGCGTCATCTCCACGCCGTCCAGCGCGACCAGCGGCGCGATGGCGTTCGCGATGTTCGAGGTGCCCGAGGAGAACGCCATCAGGCAGCCGATCGCGATGACGACGACCCCTCCCGTCAGCTCGCGTCGGGTCGTGTTCGGGCCGAGGGTCGGGCGCGGTATCGGCCCCGACCGGTCGAACTCGAACAGCGCACCCTCCGTGCTTTCGATCGCCACCCAGCGGTCGATCGCCGAGTAGAAGTAGCGGCCGACGACGCCCGAGACCCAGAACCCGATGATCGGCGCGACGAGCCACCAGATCGCGATCTCGCCCATCACCGCCCAGTCGAGGGTGTTCGTCGCGATCCCGAGCCCGGCGATGGAGCCGACCGCCGTCATCGACGTCGACGCCGGGACGCCGGCGAAGTTGCCGACGAACAGCGCGCCGCCGATGAAAAAGAGGACGATGATGCTCGTCTCCAGCGTAAACACGTTCGCCCCGGTGACGAGGTCCTCGCCGAGCGTCGTGACGACGCGCTGGCCCAGTGTCCCCGCCCCGACGAAGAAGAACACCGACATCAGCCCCGCCGCGCCGGCCTTCGATAGCACGTCCGCGCCGACCGCGGGCCCGAACGCCGGTCCCGTCGTCGCCCCGCCGATGTTGTATCCGACGAACGCCGCCACCGCGACGCCGACGAGAAGAAGAGCTTCGACCATATACGAGAACAGACGACGCACGCGCTGTTAAACGGACGGGGTCCGTCCGCGTCGGCACCAGCCCCCTGCCCTCGCGTCGCCGCCGACCCCTGACACGAGTGCGACGCGGCGGACGGCTACCCGCCCAGGAAGTCCTGTCGCACGCCCTCGTCCGCGAGCAGTACGTCGCCGCGGTCGGTGTAGCGGTTCTCGCCGTTCACCAGCACGTACCCGCGGTCGCAGCGGCGCAGCGCCTCTTTCGCGTTCTGCTCGACCATCAGCACCGCCGTCCCCCCATCGTTGATCCTGTCGATCCGGTCGAACATGTCGGAGACGAGGTCCGGGGCGAGGCCGGCCGAGGGCTCGTCGAGCAGCAGGAGGTCGGGGTCGAGCATGAGCGCTCGCCCCATCGCGACCATCTGCCGTTGCCCGCCGGAGAGGGTTCCGGCCTTCTGCTCGCTGCGCTCCCTGAGGATCGGGAAGCGGTCGTAGATCGTCTCGATCTGGTCTTCAGGCACCTCGTCGAGGATGTACGCGCCCATTTCGAGGTTCTCGCGGACGCTGAGTCCGGGAAAGACGTTGTCGTTCTGCGGGACGAAGCCGACCCCCTCGCGGATGATCTGTTCGGGCGCCAGCCCGTGGATCGGCTCCCCCTCGAACTCGACGGTCCCGCCCATGTGGGTCGTGAGCCCGAAGACGGTCTTCATCACCGTCGACTTCCCGGCCCCGTTCGGCCCGACGACGGTCACGTACTCCCCGTCGGCCACGTCGAGGACCACGTCGGAGAGGATCTGGAGGTCGCCGTACCCGGCGTCGAGGTCGCGCAGGCGTAGGATCGCGTCGCCGTCGATCGCGTGGTCGGTGCCGGCGGTGGCAGTCGCGTCCGAATCACCGACTTCGCTCGCTTCCGTCTCGGCGGCTGTCGTCTCCGCGTCGTCCGCCGCTGCGTCGGCCGTCATAGCTCCTCACCCAGGTACGCCTCGATGACCCGCTCGTCGTTCCGTATCTCTTCGCCGGTCCCCTCGGCGAGCACGCTGCCCTGATGCATGACGATGACGCGTTCGCAGTTCTCCATGATGATGTCCATGTCGTGCTCGACGAGTAGGAAGGTGTAGCCGTCCGCGCGCAGGTCGTGGATCCGGTCGAGGAGCTTCTCCTCTAAGGTCGGGTTGACCCCGGCGAGCGGCTCGTCGAGCAGCACCATCTCGGGGTCGGTCATCAGCGCCCGGGCCATCTCCAGCAGCTTTCGCTGTCCGCCGGAGAGGTTCCCCGCGTGTTCGTGCGCGAGGTGATCGATCTCGAAGAACTCCAGCGTCTCCCACGCCCGCTCGCGGAGCGCGGTCTCCTCCTCGACGACGGCGCCGCGGAGCCCGGGCGTCACCGCGCGGATCGCGGACTCGCCGAGCTGCCCCTGCGGCGCGAGCATGAGGTTCTCCAAGACGGTCATCTCGGAGAGCTCGCGGGCGATCTGGAACGTCCGAACCAGCCCCTCCCGCGCGATCTGGTGCGGTTTGAGGCCGGTGATCTCCTCGCCCTCGAAGTACACCGACCCGCCGGTCGGCTCGTGGACCCCGGTGATACAGTTGAATGTCGTTGACTTGCCTGCGCCGTTCGGCCCGATGAGCCCGGTCAGCGAGCCGGACTCGACCTCGAAGGAGGCGCCGTCGACGGCGGTGACGCCGCCGAAGCGCTTGACTAACCCCTCCACGCGGAGCGGGGGTGTCCCCGAGGGAGACCCCGACGGGACGTGTTTCGCCGCCTCCTCCACCTCGCTGTCGTTCGCCTCGGGCTCGCCGATCGTTCCGTCCGTCGTCGCGGTGACGGGGTCGGTGGCGGCGACGTCTCCCGGGTTGGGCGCGTCCGCGTCGGTCTCGGCGGAGTCGCTCGGGTCGGGGGCGTCGCTACTCATCGCTCTCACCTCCGGCGGGCCGCTCGGAGAGGTCGACGGCCGCGGCCGTCTCGATCCGGTCGCCGAGGATCCCCTCGGGCCGTCGGTGGATGATGAACACCAGCACGAGCCCGAGGAAGACGAACTGGAGCGGCGCGACGTTCTCGGTCGCGTACGCGAGGAACGTCACCGGGTCCAGCGAGGCGACCGCGTCGGCGAACGACGGCGGCGTCTGCGCGTCGATGAGTCCCCGGACCGTCCCGCCGACGCGGCGGGGCCCCTCGAACAGTACCGCCGCGAAGACGATCCCGCCGAGGACGGAGCCGGTGTTCGACCCCGACCCGCCGATTATCACCGCGATGAACACGTAGAAGGTGAGGAGCGGCCGGAACTGCGGCGTCGGCGAGACGTTGCCCTGGCTACCGAACCAGAGGATGCCAGCGAGCCCCATCAGCGCGCAGCCGATGACGAACACCTTGATCTTCACGAGGTTCACGTCCTTGCCGAGCGAGTCGGCGACGAGCTCGTCCTCCCGGATCGCCTTCATCGTCCGGCCGAACGGCGAGCGGCCGAGGCGTTCGAGCAGGAGGTAGAAGCCGACGAGGAAGGCGGCGAGGACGGCGATGTACCCCCACCCGATGAGGATCGGCTGCGAGATGCCGAGGCCATCGCTCCCGAAGACGCCGAAGACGAGGTCGCCGAACGCGGTCGGCGTCCCCGCCTGCCCGTCGACGAGGAACAGGTCGCGGACCGGGTTGTCCGGCATCCCCATCCCGCGACCCCCGCCCGTTCCGGCGCCGATCGTGTCGCGCAGGAAGTTGTCGAAGGCGCTCGACTGGAGCGACAGGCGGACGATTTCCGAGAGGCCGAGCGTCACGATGGCGAGGTAGTCGGCCTTGAGTCGCAGCGCCGGCAGGGCGGCGACCCCGCCGAGCAGCGCCGCCATGCCCATTCCGGCGACGATGCCGACCGGGAGCGGCAGTCCGAGCCCGGGCGGCCCGAAGGCGGGGTCCGGCGAACGGACGACCATTCCCATCGTGTACACGCCGACGGCCATGAACCCGGCGACGCCGATGTTGAAGAGGCCGGTGTACCCCCACTGGAGGTTCAACGCGAGCGCGGTGAGCGCGTAGACGAGCCCGAGGAACGTCAGCGTCTCTAGGAGTCCGACGACGCTGTTGAGCCCGTCGGTGAACGTCAGCAGCGTCGCCGCGGCGTAGATCGCGAGCAGCGTCCCGACCACGAGCCCGAGGTCGCTCTCGCGGGCGGCCTCGACCAGCGCCGCCGTCGCGCTCTCGGGCGCCTCCGACCCGCCCGCGGACGGCCCGGAGGCGGAGCCGCCGGGTGCGTCGGCGTCGCTCATGCGGTCGTCACCCCGCCGAACAGTCCCTCTGGGCGCAACAACAGCATCAGGATCATCACGGCGAACGCGGCGGCCTGGTTGAAGTCGGAGGGGATCCAGATCGTCGAGGTGGTGAACACGACGCCGATGACGAGGCCGCCGACGATGGCGCCGTACACCGAGCCGATCCCCCCGAGGATCACGGCCGCGAAGATGAGGAGCAGGAGGAGCCAGCCGAAGTCGAACTGGATCGTCCCGCGGAGCAGCACGTAGAGGTAGCCGGACGCCCCCGCGAGCCCGCCGCCGATGATCCACGTGGCGGTGACGACGCGCTCGGCCGGGATGCCGGTGATGAGCGCGAGGTCCTTGTTGTCGGCCATCGCCCGCATCGCGGTGCCGAGCTTCGTGTGCTGGAGCATGCCGTGCATCGCGAGCATCAGTCCGACCGCGGCCACGAGGATGGTGAGCTCGTGCGCGTTCACCGAGAGCCCGAGCGGGTCGAACGCGAGGTTCGACGCGTCGACGCTGGCGGTCACGCCGCGCCGGTCGGAGCCGTACCCGAACTGGAGCAGGTAACGGACGATGAGCGCCGCGCCGATAGAGGCGATGAGCAGGGAGATCCCGTCGCGATCCCGCATCGGCTTGTAGAACGCGCGGTCGAGCGCCACCGCGAGCAGCGCCGTGACGACGAACGCCGCGACCAGTCCGACGAGGATCGCGCCCGGCGTCGTGAGGATGTGCGCGCCGATGTCGCCCGGCGAGGCGTTCCCGGCGTCGCGGACCGTCAGGAGCGCGCGGACCGGGATGTCGCCGAGGCCGGCGATCAGGAACGCGACGCCCCACCCGGAGAACGCGCCGACGCTGACGAGGTCACCGTGCGAGAAGTTCGCGAACGAGAGGATGCTGTACGTCATCGAGAGGCCGATCCCCGCGAGCCCGATCACGAGGCCGATCACGACCCCGTTCCAGAGGTTCGAGCCGAGCCGGTCGACGGAGAGCGACCCTCCTATCGGGCCGAGGCCGACACCCGCGAGCTTCGCCGCGAGGTCGACGAGGAGCAGGCCCGCAAGGAGGACGACGAAGAGAAGCCCCGGCCGAGCCCGCGCCGCGTCGACGATCGACGAGTCAGTTGTTCCCATGTGTACGTCTCACTGACACAGGGTGGATCACCGAGCGGTAAATAACTCGCTGTTCGGACAAACATCGATACCTCGAAAGCGCCTGACAGCTGTCACCCCCCGCCGCGTCCCGAACGCGGCCTCAGTCGCCGCCCGCGGCCCGCGCCCGACGCCGCGCCGCCTCCGGCGAGCGGCCCTCGCGCAACAGCGCCTCGACGAACAGCTCGCCGGCCTTGTACGACGACCGGACCATCGCGCCCGACGCGCAGTAGAGGAAGTCGAACTCCTCCTCGGCGACCCGCCGCCACGTCTCGAAAACGTCGGGGTGGACGTACTCGAACACGTCGAGGTGCGAGCGCGAGGGCTGGAGGTACTGGCCGAAGGTGACCACGTCGACGCCGACCTCGCGGAGGTCGCCGAGCGTCCGGTACACCTCGTGGTCGTACTCGCCGACGCCGAGCATGAGGCTCGTCTTGGTGTGGATGTCGGACCTCTTGTCGACCCGATCGAGGACGGCGAGCGACTGCTCGTAGTTCGCGCGGCGGTCCCGGACCGGCCACTGGAGGCGCTCGACCGTCTCGACGTTGTGGGCGATCACGTCCGGCCCGGCGTCGATGATGCGATCGATCGCTTCCGGGTCGCCCTGAAAGTCCGGGATGAGCGTCTCGACGAGGATCTCGGGGTCGCGGCGCTTGATCGCCCGGATCGTCTCGGCGAAGTGCGCCGACCCGCTGTCGGCGAGGTCGTCGCGGTCGACGGACGTGAGGACGACGTAGTCTAACCCGATCTCCGCGACCGCGTCCGCGACGTTGGCGGGCTCGTCCGGGTCGAGCGGCTCCATCCCGCCCGTCTCGACGTCGCAGAAGTTACAGCCGCGCGAGCAGCGGTCGCCCATCAGCATGAACGTCGCCGTGCCCGGGCCGTCGTTCCCCGACCAGCACTCGCCCATGTTCGGGCAGTTCGCCTCCTCGCAGACCGTGTGGAGGTCGTGCTCGCGGAGGGTGGACTTGATCTCCGTGAACCGACTCCCGGACGGCGGGCGCGACTTCAGCCAGTCCGGCTTCCGGCGGCCGCGTGACATGGATGATCCTTAGCGTCCGAGCGCAAAAGGATGCGGGTCGCCGAGGCGGCCCGGGGTCTCGCCGACCGCGGGTTCACGCCTCGGGACCGCCCCGGCTCATGCCTCCGGGACAAACACGTTCATCGACGGCGTCTGGATCCCTTGGAACTTGTTCTTCCAGTTGTACGCGATGTTCAGCACGCGCCGCCGGTCGCCCGGCGGTCCCGTCACCACGCTCACGGAGGTCCCGTCTTCCGGGATCTCGACGCGGGTGTCCCGCCAGTCGAACCCGGCGAGCAGTTCCGAGGGGTTCTCGACCGACACCGTCCCGCTGTTCCTGTTCACCTCGTAGAGGCGGTAGGCGTCGGCTTCGAGCAGCCGCTTGATCTCTTCAAGGTCGTCGTCGAAGTGTGCTTCGAGCGCGTCGGCGGTGTGGTAGCCGCAGACGATCAGGTGCGCGAACGTCTCGACGTTGCGCGGGTTCTGCTCGGCCTCGCGGAGGTGGTCGAAGTACGCGAGTTTCTCCTCGCGGTCGAGGTCGAGGATCGCGTTGACGATCCGGGCCGCCTCGCGCTCCCTCTCCGTCGCGTCCGAGTCCGCGAGGACCTCGTCCGCCCGCGACCCCGTGTTCTGCCCCCGCGAGACGTCGAGGACGTTCTTGAGGTGTTTCGCGCGGTCGTACACCGCCGACTTGTACGACCAGTCGCGGACGTCGTCCGGGTAGCCGTCGAACTCGCGAAGGAGCGCCTCGCGGTCCTCGGGGAACCTGATCTCCTCGCGGAAGTCGCTCCACGCCGTCGCGTCCTCGAAGAGCCCGAACTGCGTCAGCGTGTCCTGCCCGAGGTTCGCCCGCGTGCCGCCGCTCGCGACGAACTTGGCCTCGACGAACGTCTCCCCGTCGGGCGACTCGACGATCAGATCGCCCAGCGAGTCGTAGGAGTTGCCGGCGTGGCGAACCGCGGTCAGGTCGGGGAAGTCGCTCCGGAGCCGATCGGCGAGCGCCTCGCCGAGATCGGGTCGCCCCCGCTCTTCGAGGTCGGCGTCCGGCTCCGCGCCGTTCGCGAGCTGCGCCGTCAGCTTCTCCGTGGCCTCGACCCAGCCGCGCTCGTGTTTGCCCATGTGGCTTGTCGGTCGGCGACGGGAAATAAAGGAACCGCGTACTGGCGGCGAGCTCCCGACCGCCGTCGGTCGTCGGATAAACCGTGCCGCGAACGAGGTGCGTTTAATCCGGTCGCGTCCGAACGGCCGGCCAACGGCGTGTGTAAAAATGGATGAGGTCGCCCCCGGGCTCCTCGTGGGGACGATGTCGGACGCCGAAGACGAGTCGCTGCTCCGGCGCCGCGGCGTCGACGCCGTCGTGTCGCTGACGTACGACGACCCGGACACCGGCGCCGTCGCTCGCGTCGACGCGCCGATGACGGACGGGCCGCGAAACGAGTACGAGGCGTTCGCCGCCGCCGCGGAGACGGTCGTGGAGCGGCGCGAGGCCGGACAGCGCGTCCTGGTTCACTGCTCGGCCGGCGCCTCCCGCAGCCCGGCGGTCGCCGCGGCGGCGATGGCGCGACTGACGGACAGGGGCCTCGACGAGGCGTTCGAGCAGGTGCTCGCGCGGCGATCCGAAGTCGACCCGCACGACGCGCTGGTCCGGCGGGCGGCGACGTTCGTAACCGAAGGTAGCGAATGAGCGGCGAGGTCGCAGGAAGAGCCTAGGCCGAGATTTGAACTCGGGGTCTCGTCCTTACCAAGGACGCGCTTTACCGCTAAGCTACCCAGGCACGCACTCAGTCGTTGACCGGATTCGACTTTATGGGTTTCGATCCGCGGGCGCGACGTCCGGGAATCGGGACCGGTTCCGGCGTCGTCCCCGATCCGGTCACCGATCGGTCGCGCTGACGGCGCGATCCGAGATATCGGCGATACGGTCGGCGGTCGTCTCAGGTAGCGCCCGGCCCGCGGGCGGGAACTCGCCGTCGCAGTCGGCCGCGAGGTCGCGGGCGTACGCGAGGAGTTCCTCGGGCGGGTCGCCGCCGACCGCCGTGGTCCCGGCGACGACGGCGAGTTCCAGCGCGTCGACCTCCAGGTTGCGGTCGAGCCCGACCGCCGTCTCGGCGTCCGTCCCCTCGCGGTCGCGGAGCGTCTGGTCGCGGCCGAACGCGCGCACCACGTCGACCGCGGGGCGGGCGGCGTCGGTACACGCTAGGAGCGAGAAGCCGCGGGAGACGAGCACGTCGGCAGCGAGGATGTCCATGTCCGCGTCGATGTCGGCGGCGGTCGGCGCGGTCACCCACGGCTCCTCGCGGGCCACCGTACGGGTGAGCCGCAACCCCTCGTAGATGAGCTGTACGCCGGCGGCGCGATCGGTCACGTCGCCGAGCTCGACGTCGGGGTCGAGCGCGCGAGCGGTGACCAGCGCCAGCACGCCGGGGGTCACCGCCGCCTCGCCGATTCGCGCGTCGAGGGCCTCGCGGAGCTGTTCGGGCTCGACGTCCGCGAGCGCCTCGCGCGCGGCGTCACGCGCTCGCGCGGCATCGTCCATTGGTAACTGGTAGACGAGCGAAGGGCAAAGACCTTTGGAAACGAACGGGATTCCGTCCCGTGATCCGAACCCGAACCGACGGCGACGTGCGCGTCGTCACGCTCGACCGCCCCGAGGCGCGCAACGCGCTGCGCCCCGCCGACCTGACCGCCTTGCGCGAGGCCTTCGAACCGCCCGCGGCCGGCCCCCGGGCGCCGGTGACGTACCTCCGCGGCGCGGGCGACGCCTTCTGCGCCGGCGCCGACCTCGACGCGGTCGCGGCGCTCGACGACCCGGAGACGTTCGCGCGGCGGGGCCAGCGCGTGGCCGCCGCGATCGAGGACTCGCCGTCGGCCGTCGTCTGCGGGGTCGACGGTCCCGCCCGCGGCGGCGGCGTCGAACTGGCGCTGGCGGCGGACGTGCGCGTCGCGACGCCGCGGGCGACGTTCGCCGAGCCGGGGGTCTCCCTCGGTCTGTTCGGCGCGTGGGGCGGAACGGTGCGACTGCCGCGGGTGATGGGCGAGGGGGAGGCGCTCGACGTCGCGCTCTCGGGACGGGTACTTGACGCGGAGGCCGCCCTCCGGACCGGGCTCGTCTCGCGCGTCGTCGACGACCCCAGATCTGTGGCCGACGAGATAGCGGCGGGCGAGGCCGACGCGCTGGCAGTGATCAAGCGCCGGCTCCGCGACCGTCGGGACGACGGGGCGCAGGAGCGCGCGGAGGCCGCGGCGTTCGCCGACCTTCACGACGCCCACGCCGACGAGATCGCGCGACAGCGCGAGCGGTGAGCGGGGAGATCGCGGCGTCGGCGTCGCTCCGCCGTCCCGGGTCGCGTTGGGTCGCGTATCGTTTCTGGCGGACTGCGAAGGCCCGGAACCACGATCCCACGGCCGCCGGCTCCGCGTTTCTAAACGTATCCGAAAGCAAAAACGTTCCCCGTTCTACCGCGCTACGGATAGGTTCTGTGACCGCTGTCCGGATCCGCTCGTTCGCCGGGGTGGTACATACTGGAGTCGGGAGGGAGGCGGCGACGCTCACCCCGACGGGAGCGCCCGACACGCGTCCGACGGGCCGGACAGTCGAGTTCCTCAATAACAACTATTTATTATGTGTGTTCAGAATGTCACTATCATGGTCTCGCGTCGAGAGTTCCTGAAGACGTGTTGTGCCACAGGAATAGGGGCCACTTTCGCCGGACGAGCCGCCGGCACGGACGTACCGGTCGGCCGGGCGTCCATCCGAGCCACGGGCGACGTCTTCCTGAGTGGAACTCACATGTATCAGTTCGACTCGGCAAACTCGGGACACGCCCCGAACCTCCGGCACGCGAGGCGTGACGTAGACGTCCAGTGGCAGCTGTCTCCCGAAGGGACCGTCGAGTCACCACCCGTAGGCGTGGGGAAGACGGCCTACGTGTGTTGTTCGGACAGCGGGCCGAACGTGTACGCGATCGACACGACCACGGGCGAAACTGTTTGGAAGCGGGCCGCAGACGGGAGTCGGATAACGGGTGCGCCGGCCGTCGCCGGCGGCAATTTGATCATGGGAACGGCGAGCGGGAACGTTTTCGCGTTCGATCTGAGCTCCGGCGAACAACGGTGGCAGCAGAACGCCTCGGGCTCGATCTATCGTTCGCTCGTCGTCGACGGCTCGACCGTCTACGCGGGCGGTGGCGGCACGATCGACGCCTTCTCGGCGACCGACGGTTCGAAGGTCACCACGTACCGAGCGACGACACCGCCGGCGATCGCGGACGGGTCGCTCTTCGCCGGGAACGGTCGAAGCGTCGTCGCGTACGACCTTGAGAGCGGTGAGCAGGAGTGGTCCGTCGAAATCGGAGCGGAGATCATTCAGACACCGACCGCCACCGCGGACCAGGTGTTCGTCGGCGGTGACGACGTGAACGTGTACGCCCTCGATGCGTCGTCCGGGGACGTGAAGTGGACCCACGACGCAGACTTCCACGCCGGCGTCCATTCACTCAACCACTCGTTCGCACTGGCGTTCGATCAACTCCACGTCTCGACCGGGCGAGACACCCTCGGACTAGACCCGGCGCTCTTCAGTAGACTGGCGGAACCAGGAGCATTAGTGCCTCTGGCCCGGCAAAAGCGGGTATGCATGAAGACCGTCCTGCCTTCGGCCAGAGGCTATCGGAACTTGCGGAACTTGGGGTAATAGAA
>NZ_SGTV01000034.1:0-27736 GCF_005435035.1 Halorubrum sp. SD690R
CGTCCACCTAGTCGTCGAGTCGACCACGTTCTACGGTGCCGTCGCGAAGGGCGTCGCCGCAGCGTTCGTTACCACCCTTGATCTGTGCGTTACCCGCTTTTGCGGTGGCGTACACTCGTATGGCGCGACAAGTCGACCAGTTAGGACTTGACAGCGACGCAGTCGTGCTCCGCAAGCAGTTCCCGACCACGCTGGGTCAGCAGATAGCTCATTGGATTCCCGTCGGCACCCATTCCACAGGCATCGGACATCGGACAGCCGCTACAGGCCGCCGACTCACAGTCGATCGCGCGGAGGTACCCCTCACGGACCATCGAGTCAAGCATCCCACGGATGGCATCTTCCCGCGTGTCCAACTGGGTGGCGATCGTCGAGACGGGTACGTTTCGTGCGACCATCGCGAGGACACGACGGTAGGTACTCACGACGCAACCACCTCACGAAGTCGGTCGATAACAGCGATTCCGTCAACGTGACGGATAGCGGGGAGCGTGAGCAGAACGGCGATGAGTGCTGGCGCGTACGGTGGCGCTAATGCGCCGAAAATTGCCCCTGGTGGAGCAATCCACGTCTCAGCGCCGCCCGGGATCGTTTCCAGTACCGCAGTCAAAAGCTGAGTTCCGGCCGTGATCCAGAGCATACCACTGGCGAGAACAACGGTCGCCCGCTCGCGTACACTGGGGACGTCGCCGCTCCGCCGGCCGCTCGGACCGACGGGAACGCGTGGGTACCGCTTGGTGGGCCGGCCAACCGGATGGGTCGGGTCGCCGCGAACGACATCGCCGGACGTGACGACCGCCTCGATCCGGTCTTGGACACCTCGATCGCGAAGGTGTTCGATCTCGACGTCGGTACCGTCGGTGACACGGCAGCGGCGCTCGACGAGGCGGGACAGGCCTACGAAGCAGTCTACACGAGTCAGCCAAACCACGCGGAGTACTACCCTGGGGCGTCGGAGATTGACTTCAAACTCCTGTTCGATCCCGACGACGGAACGCTCTTCGGTGCCCAAGCCATCGGCGAGAGCGGCGTCGATAAGCGAATCGACGTCCTCGCGACGGCCATCGCACACCGGGACACCGTGTTCGATATCCGCGATTACGATCTCGCGTACGCGCCGCCATACTCGGCCGCGAAAGACCCGGTTAACATGTTAGGAATGATCGGTGCGAACGTCGTCGAAGACATCGCCGACATCGTCCATCTCGATGAGTTTCTCGAACGGAAAGGCGAGGCAACGGTCGTCGACACCCGCCCTCCGGAGATGCGGGAGGCCCAAGGACGGATCGACGGCGACGAGAACGTCCCGCTCGGCGAGCTCCGAGAGTGGGCCGCCGACGCCAATCCGGACGGGGAGGTGCTCACGTACTGTAAGATCGGGAAGAGCTCCTACATGGCAACCCGGGTACTGGCAGAGTACGGGATAACGGCTCGCAGCCTGACCGGCGGCTACTACCGCTACGAGTACGCGGCAACGGACGACGGCGAACGAGTCGAATCCGTGCCAGCAGAGTGACATCCTCCTTGCGCTGAAGCCCGAGAATTTCTCCTCGATTCTCCGTAAGCGTAGATTGACGGTACCGACTCGTGACTGATACGGCAGATTCAGCTACAGTAGTATTGTGCTATTAAAACAATTCGCTCTTATGTAGAGCTGCGGAAAGACCCCATAACAAGGCAGTCGATGGTGATATCGACAGATGCGCCTGTGAGATTCAGCGATCTAACGATCCCGAATGTATGAGCGGCCTGCTCCAAGCCTTGCTTGGACAGGCCGCGGAACTTCCGCAGCCACGGTTGAACGAGCGAAAACAGGCATTCTGCCTGATTGATGTGGACTCCGTCAGGCGATACGTACCTCTCTTTGTGGACGACTGTTCGGTGATCCCGATCCATCTCGCGGTACGCTTGGAGTCCATCTGTCCAGACCTCTCCCAGCCGCTGGGAGAGGTCTTCAGCTCCCTGAATCACTGGCTCAAGATCACCTTCGTAGTCGATCCCACGCTGTCCGCGAATCACACGAAGCGAGTCGCGGCACGCCGCGACGAGCGTCAGCTGGTCACCGTGACGCCCTCGCCAGCGTGACCGGCCAGTGCGCGACGAGCCGCCGCGAGAACTGCTGTTTCGCGGCGGCTCTTGACCTTTGTAGCCAGAACAGACCTTGCCAGATTCGTCGACCTGTGTCGGTCCATCGATGGTCTGGTTAAACAGTTCCCAGGTGAGGGGGAAGCCGCGCTGAACCGCGGCTTCCGCCTCCCGAATCGCCGTGTGAACGGTTTTGTAAGCGCGACCGAGCAGCGGCGCAATTTGGTTGATACTCAGCAGCGTATCTGCGTAGAGAGTGAAAGCGAGAAGCACCTCACCACAGGAGAGGTGCTTCTCGTGAAATGGCGTTCCATGGGTGTAAACTGGCTTAAATTCGCAATTACGGCATCGAACTCGGTCGTGTTTTTCCCACGTCATAATGCTCTGGTGACCACAGCGAGGACAGGATGTATTCTCCCAGAACCGCTTGAGTCGCCGCTCGATGCGCGCATCGAGCGGCTCGGTGTTGATCTCTATGACTCCTAGCTCGATCAGCTGCCGAAACATCCCGCCGAACGCTGACTCAGTGGAAGACATATCGCCAGATTAGAACTGTCTGAGTGTAATTATACGGGCTTTCCGCGTTTTTACATAAGAGCGAGAGTGAATTGGTCGTCTCAAATTGGGTGTGTCTCCGGTGCGAAAAGTAGAAATCTAGATTTCTGAAATCACGATTTCCAAAATCGGGACTTCTATTTAGATGGAACTACGATCAGGTGTATGGAACAATTCGTGGATCGGGACGTCGAACGTGAACAACTCACGGACTGCTACGAGTCCGAGACCGCAGACCTTGTCGTTATCTACGGCCGTCGGCGCCTTGGCAAAAGCGAACTCGTCCGCCAATCCATCGCTGATCGGGAAGACGCTGTATACTACCAAGCAGTTGAGTCCACGGCACAGAATCAACTCGAACAGTTCGTCGAAACTGCCACAGCACAATTCCCCTCGTTACAGAACGTCCGCCGTGACTGGGAAGCGATTCTTGAAACACTCGGTGAAGAGAACGCGATTGTGGTAATCGATGAGTTTCCATTCCTTATTGAGGAGGATGACTCGCTCCCGTCACGAATCCAGCGAGTCTGGGATACCAAGCTCCAAGAGACGGGAATGACGCTTGTCCTGGTCGGCTCTTCGATCAGTGTCATGGAAAATAAGGTGCTCTCAGGAAGCGCGCCACTGTACGGGCGACGGACAGCAACAATCGATCTCAAACCCCTCGATGTCGCTGACGCACGCAAGTTCTTCCCAGGCTATGACCCGGAGACAGCTATCACTATGTGGGCAATCTATGGGGGTACACCCTACTATCTCCAAACGATAGACCCAGATGAGACGTTAGGAACGAACGTCCAGCAGGGCATCCTCTCAGAACAGTCCCTCCTTTACTCTGAACCGGAATTTCTCCTTCGAACCGAACTTCGACAGCCGAATACGTACTTCAGTATTCTCCGTGCCTTGGCTCACGGACGACGGACCCCGAACGAAGTCGCAGGCATGGCCGGAATAGAATCTGGGTCACTCAGCACGTACTTACAGAAGCTTCGTCGGCTTCGTCTTGTTGAGCGCCACATCCCAGTCACTGCGTCACCAACAGCTTCGAAACGTGGCCGATATCGTATCGCGGCGCCGTTGTTCCGGTTCTGGTTCCGGTTCGTCTACGGCAATCAGGATCAGCTTCGGATACTTGGTGACACTGCGTACGACGAAGTGGTTGCTCCAGAGGTAGCTGATTATGTGAGTCCGCTGTTTGAACGACTCTGCCAACGGGCACTCCCACATCTCGTTGACCGACGGTTCAGTGATGTCGGTCAGTGGTGGTTCAAAGAACACGAACTGGATGTACTCGGTCTCACTGAGCCGGGGCTTGTCGCTGGTGAGTGTAAGTTCACCTCCCAGCCTGTAAGTGAGGGTGTGCTCACTGATCTTGAACGGACAGCGTCGGAAGTCCGATGGTCAGACGAACCAGCAGACGGGGAGACGCTGTACGTCCTGTTCAGCCGGTCCGGGTACACTGACGACCTCAAAAATACCGCTGACGCCCGTGACGATGTTCGACTGTTTGAGTTGTCCGACCTGATACACGCTGAACCGAACGCTTAGCAGCGAGTTCCGGGTGCCTTCTGGAGTTTAGTACGAAGTCGATTGCTGTCCTCGCCTACTGTCAGGGATCATACCCACTTGCGTCCCACTCACGACTGGCGATCTTTTCGTTAATCGTGTCAAGATCGTCTTCGGTCATCGTCTCAGGATCACGCAAGGGGATACACCAGTCCAATTGTTTCCCGAAGGCAATTGCCTCTCGTCGGCGAGAGAGCATCCCAAGCTTGAGCTCAGCCAGCGTCCGCCGGAACATGTTTCGCACCTGCATGTGACGCTTTTTCCGATTCCTGTACGGACGGATCTCCCCATCAAAGCCTGGTGCTAACGCCCAATAATCGATATCGTGATCGCTGTACGTGTATGACCGGTAGTTCAGTATCTGTGCGAATCCTTCGGCGATGTGCCGCGTGGTGTAGTTACGTGTCCGCTTGACCTCGATTGCGACACAGCCGACGGCTGGGTGTTCCGCAACAATATCAACGCGACCCCTTCGTTCGTTGTCTAACACTTCCGTGTCTACATTCCAGTCGTATGCTTCGAGTAGCGAGATGATGTGTTGTTTGAACTCCTGTTCTCGTTCGTATTCTACTGCTGTGAGATGGGGGATCCCATTGATCATATCTGATTCGTTGATCTCTGCGTCTTCCCAGACAGGACCGTCGCCGTTGTGTCTTCTAATCATTGGTTTCGTGGTGTGTAGTTGCTTGAGTGGTGATTTCGCGAGCGATGCTTCTCGCATCGGGTCCGGTAGGACCACCCTCTAGGATCGCGGTGGCTGGTGCGCTCAGGGCATCGAGACTGGTCGGTTGATACCTAGCCGCCACCGCGTGTGGTTCTCGGTGTAATCTTCTCTGCTGGCCTATGGGTCGCCAAAGGGCTCTCCTGCGGCGGTGGTTCCCGCACTCTCGGTGTGTGAGTGGCCCCGACGTGAGCGTGGTTTGGACCCCTACGCTCCGATTACTGGTCAATAGCGGCTGCTCTCCCAGAGCGTTGATCGTGGCCGTCGACGCGACGCTGGGATGGCCTACTGCCGAAGGATTGCTGAAGGTTTGTCGGGGTGCGTGTGGCGCTGTCGGGTTTCCGCACCCGAGCGCTTGGGTTATAGCATCCCACTTGCGGTGGCCAGCTACCGTTGTCGGCCGGATACGAGGAAGTTCGCTGACGGTTCCAATACGGCGGTCGTAGCTACTTGCCGAGATGTCGGCGCGCTCGATGAGCTCTTGGCGGCCAACTGGTTCTGCCGCCTGTAGCAGCGCCGCATAGAGCTTTGTCGCCGTTGGTGGGAGGTCTGGGCGGAACCGACTGCTTGGAAGCGTTGTCGCCGCCCTGAGGACTGCTGGCTCCCACTCGCGACGAGGATTGTCGAGTGCCCGAATCAGACAGGTGATCGCGTCGTACGGGCTCGCTCGATGCGGGACATCCCGACCGAACGACCGGAGACAGCACCGGGTGAGTTCGCGCCGCTCACGCGGCGTCCACCCAGTGTCGTACTCCGCTGCGAGCTCGTCGACGATCTCCCGGATCGACGTGTATGTCGTGCCGTCGCGAACGGGCACAGTGAGTGTCGGCGCCTGCTCGTCACCGGTCGCGATCGCTTCTCGAAGCGTGTCGAGTTCGTCGCGAAGCGCCTCGGTGATGGCTGTCTGGAGTGTAGTCGCCGTCGGCCCCGCAATGACCCACGACGCTGTTAGCTCCATTGAGGCGCCTGTCTCGACGTCGTACGGGAGTCGACGCTTCAGCTTCCCGGGCCGTGTCTCGAACAACATCCGGTAGCCGGCGTGGATCCCATACACCGACTGTTTCGGCACCGTGTACCGGATGAAGTCACAGAGGTCGGCTCGCTTCCGTTCGTCTTGAACGAACGGCTCAGTGTCTGGAAGCCGGACCGTCAGTGTCAGATCGACGCCAGCAGCGTGGTACAGCTGGGTGGCCGTCGCGACCAATCCGTGGAGGTCTTCGAACAACTCTCCACGGGCCGCACTGTCGGTGCTGTCGGTGAGCGCACTGAGGCGGGAGAGATGTGTGTCGCGGACCGTCTCGATCCGATCACGCCACGCCTCGTACACCTCCTCGTCTTCGCTGAACCACCCGACCTGTTGCCCACGACGCAGTGTCCGGCCGGGTGAGCCGGTGATCTCGCCGGTGCCACTGTGGATATTCGCGAACGTCTCGCCAAGCCGCGACGGGGTGAGGATCTCCGACAGCGCCGTCTCACTGAGTAAGACGCCCGCGAGACGTCCCAGGGTGGCAAGCGGACCGCCCCACTGGACGATCGCGAGACACTCCTCATCGTGGTGGCTGAGGTAACTCACCCGACCGTCGTCGAACGGTTCAACCGGGTCGTCGACGAGCATGACCGCCCCCCGCTCCGCTGGGACGGTGAATCGCTGGTGGATCGGCGCCGCATCGTGGGTGTCGATCTCCTTGACGTATCCCTCGTCGGCGTCGCCAGTCGACGCGAGCCACGATTCGACCGTTGTTGGTGTGGCCCCCGAGGCCTCCCGCGGGGGCGACACTGTACTTGCTGATTCGTGAGTGGTCGCGGTAAGACTGTGTTCCAACTGGGTCTGATCCGGATGCTGGATCTCACAATCGGCCGTGAGACACTCGCTGACAGCCGTCTCGCCGAGATCGGTGAGTGTGACTGTGTTGTGTTCCCGACGCCGGTCGATCGCGACCAGCCCTCGCGACTCCAAGTCGAGAACGTACCGACCGATGGTCCCGCGCTCAATGTCAAGGCCGGGATCCTCTGTGAGGTTTGCGTACGTGCGGCCAGTGTCGGCGCGTAACGCGGCGAGCAACCGGCGTTTCCCGGGTGCGGACGCGAGTCCAGTGAGCGCCTCCCATACCGACTCTGCGGTGCCGGTTGGGCCGAGTGGCTCATCAGAACTGTGGTGTCCCTGGTTGGGGGACCGATCCCGGCTATCAGTAAGACCGAGATGGATCGCACTCCACTGCGGGTAACGACGAGCGAGCTCCTGCTGGAGTGCCGGCGAGGCGACGACCCGGACGTCGAACCCGTCCGCAAGGACGGCGATTGCCGCGAGTGCGCGGACGCCGGTCCGACGGTCTGTAAGTTCGGCCCACGCTGGGCCATCAAGCACCAACGTGAGCGCTCGTGGGGTCGGATCGAGTTCCCGATGAAGCGCGACCGGGCCCTTCACGAGCGCTCCAAGGCCGGCGTTGACTGCGCCGCGGCCGGTGCCAACTGACTCGACGGTCTCGCTCAGCGACTTGTGACGCCGCTCGCGGTACCGCGAGGTGGTGGCTGCGTCGCTGTCGGCAAGCGCAAGGTCGGTGATCGCTTGCGTGTACGCGACCGCCTCCGCGGTCGCGTCGTCCCACGTGTCCTCTAGGGAGTGCCACTTAGGGAGTGTCTTGTCGAGTATCGACGCACTCGCCCTCCACGCGTCGGTGTGACTCGTCTGGCCTTGGACTGCCTCGATGCTTGCCTCACGAAGCTGTTCGAGGACGGTCGGAACCCACTCGGTCAGCCGTGGCGAGACGTTCGCGCAGTGGATGCCGCCGGTATCGTATCGCGTGGTTGGACCCACAAGCATCCGTGTTCGGTTAAGCGGAGAAACCGACAGACAGCGCTCTGTTGACGAAGTTATCGTGGTAGACCGCGTGGGGAGAGAATGTGTTCAAGCAACTCTCCCCAGATCTCATACGACGGCGGCTGACTTCCCTGTTTCCCGCCGAGCTTATCGAAGACATCGCGCGCGAGCGCGATGTCGTCCAGCGTGACCGGAAGATCGACATCACGATGCTCGTCTGGACGCTCATTATGGGCTTCGCCGTCGACGGCGAAGCCCGTACCATCGCCGGATTTCAACGTGCGTACTCCGCAGCAACCAACCAGACCGTCGCCCGCTCAAGCTTCTACGATCGGTTCACGCCGGCTCTAGAGGCACTGTTGAGCGACCTCCTCGAGCACGCTCTCGAGGAGGTCGCGGTTCCTCACACGATCGCTCCACAATTCGAGCTATTTCGAGAGGTGCTGATCGCCGATGCAACCGTGTTCAGGTTACATCGGCTTCTCGATGCGTTTCCAGCCACTCATCCGGATCAATCCGGCGCGAAACTTCACCTCGTGCAGAACGCGACCAAGCAGACGATCGAGCAGTTCCAGCTCACCGATGAACGTACCCACGAGAGCAGCCAACTCCGTACCGGGAGTTGGCTGCGAGGCCGGCTGTTACTGTTCGATCTGGGCTTCTACAGTTTCCGTCGGTTCGCGTTGATCGACGAGAACGGCGGGTTCTTTCTAACTCGGCTGAAGTCGAACGCGAATCCGTTGATCGTCGGCGAGCGACGGAAATGGCGCGGGCGCGCCATTTCCTTGCCAGAGCGTCGTCTTCGAGACGTTCTAGGAGATCTCACTCGGGAGATCATCGACGTAACCGTGGAGATAGAGTTCAAACGGCGGGCATACGCTGGGAAGCAGTCACCCGATTCGATGGAGCTTCGCGTCGTCGGTGTCCGCAACGAGGACACCGACGACTACCACCTGTACGTGACGAATCTACCCGATGAGTTCACTCCGAGGCAGGTCGCGGCGCTGTACGGGTTGCGGTGGGAAGTGGAGTTGCTGTTTCGGGAGTTGAAGTCGCTGTACGGACTGGAGAAATTCGAGACAAGCGATCCAGCAATCGTGGAGCTTCTGATGGTGGCGGCCCTGCTGACACTGACGGTCAGCAGAGCCTTGCTGGGCGTGTTTCAAGAGCAATTTCCTGAGACAGTCTTCCCGCGAGAACGCTGGGCGAAGACCTTTCGGTCTGTCGCCCAGCTGATCCTCGAAGATCTGGCCCAGTCGCTCGGGTATCCGCCGCCGAACTTGGCTGAGTTGATGTTTCGTGACGCTCGTCAACCAGAGAAATCACGCGTCTTACTGAACGAACGTGTAGCTGAAGCCTTCATGAGGCCATCCAATGCTTAACCGAACACCGATGAATTTGTAGCCAATTATTTGCTCCCCACCAATGATTTCCACTCAAGCATGACCGGAATCGTGATCCTCCCCGCTGGTCGCGACGACGCGTTTGAGGACTACAAACAGTTCATCCAAGATGGGCACCCAATTGAGGATATTGAGTCATATCTCCTTGACAAGGACCTCGAACTATTTCGCACGACTTCTGAAACAGCCAGTTCATAACCCTTGTCGAGATGAAAGGGGTGGTGTCGATATGAACACCCCTCCATCGAAATGAATTCTCTACCTCTTCAATGTCATCACACACCAACTTCGAAGTGAAGACCCCGCCATCGATATGAAATCTCAGACATCACAACACACCGCCGGCACCGTCGGTATCCACTGTTCATGTGGGATTAGCGCAACCGTCGACACTATTTGTCTCAGCTAGATTAAGCGGATATAGTTGTAGCACAACGACTGGAATTTGATTTGGAGCGGTCTTCGATCCCGCTTATCCAAATTTGTTTATAACCCGTATGATTAAGTCGTATTAGAGACAAAGTAATTCAAAATGAGAGCAGAGGATTTGCCACCAGATGCGCCGGGGCACTACCAACAGTCGCATCCGCATCCCTACTATATTCCAGAGAAGTTGCCCCTCTCATCGCGGGTTGAGATTGACGAGGATCTCACAGCGACGATATCAGATGCGACGTTCCAGTTGGGACGTATCGACGGGATTAGTCCCACTGTCGATTTCTCGCCGGTACTGTATACGTCGCTCCTCCGGCTCGAAGCAGTCGAAACAGCAGAAATTGAGGGCGCAGATGTCGAGATGGACGAAGTCTACGCGTATCATACACGCCAGAAATCAGGCAGTTCTGGGCGTGTGAGCCGTGACTTACAGGAGGTTCTGAACGCTGAGCGCGCACTCAGTGATGGATTTGACGCAATTAAACAAGGAGAGTCGATTTCGGTCGAACTGCTCAAATCACTCCACGAAACATTACTCGACGGAGTTCGGAACGAGGGGGACGTTGTTGGTGAGTGGCGAGATGATGATGTTCATATTCCGTCGCCCCGTCCCGGACAGTCCCCATTTGTGCCACCACCGGCGGATCATGTCTCGGAGCTAATGGACTCGCTTGAAGCATATATTCAGATGGACGGCGAGTACCACTCCCTGGTTGACCTTGCGATCACTCACTATCAGTTGGAGACAATTCACCCCTGCTCGGACGGCAACGGTCGTCTCGGACGGATTCTAATCGTCCTCCAGTTACACAAGGCTGGCTATCTGTCTGAGCCGTACCTCTATCCGAGTGCCTATTTTAATCGAAACAAGCAGGCGTACGTCGAGACGATGCGTGCGGTTAGCGAAGAAGGCCAATGGCGCGACTGGATTGCGTTCTTTATCAAAGGCATTGAAGAGCAAGCGAAGGACTCCTACGAGCGAACATTCGAATTACTCGAACTCCGGCGAGAGTACGAAGCGCAGTATCCGAATCAAAAGACAAGTCACAAACTCGCCCGCGAACTGTTTGAACTGCCGTACTTCACCGCAGACAACATCACGGATCGGTTCGACGTAAGTCGACAGACTGCCTACAATGCGATTGAAGAACTCGAATCGGATGGCATTGTTATCGAAGTGACTGGCAAGCAGCGAAATCGTGAGTACAAAGCTATCGATGTATTCGATATTCTTGAACGGCCGGTACAACGGTAGCAAAGCTTAGTCGCCTACCCCGGATGCTGGATCGGTACCCATCGCTCCCGCCCCGAACAGTAGCATAGCACCGCCAATGACTGTCAAGAACCCGAGCACACGTTCCGAGTCTGGCTCTTCGGAGAGAAGCGACGTCGTGCCTGAGGTGTACACCGCGTAATATCGCCCGCTAGCGTCAACTACAATCGCTTCTTGAAGATTCGTCTGAGACTGACTACCCCCGGTCTCAACCGCCTGCTTGACTGCTGGTGAGTACTGGTCAACGGGGCGAGAAACGTCCTCTAACGCCTGTGAGGCATTTACTCGCTCCAAGGTGAGACGATAAGATTGCGCCGACTCGTTCCAGCCTGTAACACGTTTGAAGACACGCCCGTCGCTGGGGAACGCAAGATACCGATCTTGGGAAGCAAGCGACGGGTCTCCGGCGACGTGCCGAACCCCGGGATACGGTGCGAGACCCGATGTCTCACCGGCCAGCCCGGATTCAAAACCACAGATTCTGGTCGGGGACCGCTCTCTGAAGCAGTCGAGTCCATCGATCTGTCTGAGTCTCGGTGAGTCTTGTCGAATCTGTATTCGGTCATCTTCAACGGTGAGCTGTGTGGCGCTATACTCGTATTCTGTTCCTGTTATGTCTAGCGGGGGTGCCCAGAATGGAACTGTGATTAAAACCAGTGCGAGTATAATAAGAGCAATTCGAGGAGGGCTGTCGATCATATCAAAAGATATCATTCTAGCGTTTGTATGGATTTTACCCAATAGCAACATTAGCTCCTCACTGGTCCGCTCCGTTGAACTCGATGACGGCGTGGGAATCCTTGCTTGAGACCTTGTTTAAGATTGTAATCTCGGTCTGGTGAGCGACCCGTGAACACTTGATTATTGGACCCCTCGTCTGTCACATGGATGCCCGATCGACAGTCAAAGAGTACTACGACGCACTACGGGCTGGTGACCCGCTTGCCCCGTACTTCGCCGAGGAGCACGATGGCGACGACGCATTCGTGAAGTTTGGTATCTCGGAGCGTCTCGTCGGGAGCGAACAGATCCAAACCGGCCTCCGCACCCAGACCGAAACAACGGCTGAGTGGACCGTAACTAGTCACGCACTTCGAGTCAGTGAGCGCGGGGCTCACGCCTGGTTCAGCGACACTGTGTCAATGGGCTGGATCAATACAGAATCTGGAGAGCGTCACGAGTTCGACACACGGTGGAGCGGGACACTAACGAAGTCGTCTAATGGGTGGCAGTTCGTCGGAATGCACGTTAGCACGGCTGACGAGCTGTGAGATCCTCGATCGTTCGCGAACGCCACCCCTCGGGGCGATCAATTCAGTGAAATCCGATATTCGCGGGGTCCGTATCGCGGTCGAAGGTCACCTCAAGGATACCGTTGTTGAACTGCGTTTCCCCAGAGGTGTCATCGACGTAGGACGGGAGGTCGACGCGCACAACAAACGGTCGTGGATCACTCGCCACCCGAATCGCTGCGGTTCGTCCGTCACACTGGACGGTAATGTCGTCCGATACAGCGTGAGGGATGTCTGCAACCACCCGGATCTCCTCGTCGTACTCGTGAACGTCAACCGCGGCGTCGTCGCCGTTCGTTCCGGACAGCAGGTCTTCAATCCCGTTGAATTCACCACCGGATTTGTCCTCGTCGTCCGAGTTCCGCCTCATTATTATCTACAAGGGACTGGCCGGTATAACCCTTCGGCGAGACTGACCGAGCGTACCCAGAGACGCCGACGCCATGCGGGAGCGAACGACCCCACTCGTGTCCTCGTCGAGGCGTACGTTGAAGTGATGGATTAATATCAATCAGCGGGCAGAAACTTACGGAGAATCGAGGAGAAAGCCCTGCGCTTTAGCGCGGGGAGGGTGTCGATCTTCAAGCGTCCGAGAGACGGAAAATCATCACTGTACGGGTTCCCGCGCCAAGTTCTCGTGGTTACCGAGCGATTGAGCGAGTGAGAGTGAACACAAATAGGGCGATCATAAATCCACCGAGGAACCCCTCAGCGGCCCCGATGAAACTTACAAACGTATTTTCCACCGTCGGTCCACCGAGCACAAGCGAAACAAACGACTGTACGCTGAACGTGAGATAGCTCAATATCGACTGCCCGATTGACAGCGGAACGCTGACAGCGGCGTAGATCAGGGTGAACACGACGATGATTCCCACAGACGACAACACGGTCCATAACGGTCGCTCGCCGTATCCGCAACTCAATCCCATCGCTACGTTTCCTACGTAACGTCCGGCGTGTCGGAATCGCGTCAAGCCGTCCGACTGGGCAAACTCTCGGCGGTGGCTCCCGCGTCTGGCAGCCATCTCATGAAAGAAGAACTCTGAAACCGCACGGTTATCGCCGACCTGCTTGGCCCCGTTTTTGGCCCGCACGTATATGATCTCACGAACTGACGGCGGGTCGTCCGACTCATGGATCTTGTACTCCAATGCGGCGAGTTGCTTCCGGTAGCGGGTGAAATCGAACCCATCAAACACCGTCTGATTAAACGTTAGCGAATCTATCGTTGTCTCTTCTGTTAACACAAGATCACCCAACACCGCTTGAGTGAGCTCATATTCAACACTCCCGTCGGTTGCTGCGACAGTACCGGTCACGCGCTCCGTTCCTGTGAGATCGATCGTAACGGGTCCGTCTTGTACTGTGAGATCGACACAGCTCACCTCATCTGAGAGGGAAGCATCGTCAATACGAAGCCCCCCAGTAAGAGTCGCGCCGTCAAACAGCAATGGCCCGTCACAGTCTACTCCCAGAAACATCCCCGCTGCACCATTTGCAGTTGGTCGGTCGCGCTTCGGGTTGCCAGCGACAGACCCGAACTCAACGGCAGGTCCAGCCAGTGTACATTCTTTGAACCGGGCCTTGTCTGCGAAGTCTGTTCGTTTGAACCACGCCCCCTTGTCGAACTGTACACGATAGAAGTTCGCTACGTCGTCAAACTGGGCATTAGTGAAGTCTGCGGCCCCAGTGAACCGTGCGTTCACGCTGTATATTCCGTTGGCAAACCGGGCGACACGTCCACAAACCTCCCCGAACGTCGCTTCGCGCGTGTCGAGCCAAGATTCGAACTTTGTAAGCCGCATTGAGACATCCGCGAACCGGACGTGACCGAGGTCAACGCGCCGAGCAAACTGTGTTTCGTCGAACGTAACTTGTCCAATGGCTGTGCTCCCTCGAAGATCAAGCGGGTGTTTTACCCTCCCAAATCGCAGCGAGATCGATTCGAATGATGCGTCACGGCAGTCGATGGGTGTGTTAGTCGGCCCGTCAAGTTGTTGATAATCGAGATCGATTGCCCCAAACGTCGCACCAAGAAACTGATTTGTCGCCGGGGAGGGTTCCTCGACCGCTTCAATAAGCCGACGTCTACGGGCCTCATCGGACGCCTCACCGTGGAACACACAGTAGTTTTCGTCGGCAGGATGTGGACAATCCCACGATGACTCGTCGTCAAAATAATCAGCCGACAACTCGTGGTGGTACTTACAACTCGAAGCCATATAAAATACGTTTTATTTTGGATTAAAAAACTTGGGCACAGAGAAGTCGAATGATCGCAGCTGGATTGTCCCCCGTCTCCTGTGGACCTCACTCCAAATAGAGGGTCCCCGTGTGTGGAGTGTAAAAAAGAGGGCTGTAGAAAATGGTCAGAAGTGCCGATATTCCGGAGATTTGGAATGAAACGTGGGGTCTGGCTGTCTGTCAGTCCGATTACGATATGCCTGCTTCAGACAGACGTGTCCATGACCTCCGCCAGTTCGTGGTCAATCTGTTCAACCTGATGGGTCAGCTGCGAGACCATCTCTGTCTGGCTCTTATTTTCGTCTGCGATCTCCGCAATCTCCTCACTCACAACAGTAGCCCGTTCGGAGACATCGTTGACGGCACTTGATATCTCTTCGGCCACGCTTGCCTGTTCGTCTGTTGCCTCCGCAATCTCGGTGATCCCACTCTCAGTTTGCTCAACTGCCGTGAGAATTTGTTTTTGATTCTCGAGGACCGCTTGGATGTCGTCTCTCGCAGACTGTATCTCGTCGTTGGCTGCGTCCACTTCGGCGGTGGTTTTGGAAGCCTTCGCTTTGATCCTCGCGACGATGTCTTCGATCTCGTCAGCTTGGTCCTGCGAGCGATTCGCGAGGTTCTTCACCTCGTCGGCGACGACCGCGAAGCCGTCACTGTCGCTGCGTGCCGCTTCGATGTTGGCGTTCAACGCGAGCATGTTCGTTTGTTCGGCGATATCGTTGATCACGCCGACGAGCTCTTCGACTTCTTCGATCTCGTCTCTAAGGTCCGCGACGTCGTCGGCGACAGTAGCTGACTTCTCGGCTGTGTCGTCCACTTGGTTGATGACCTCGCCTGCGGTGTCGACGGACTCTTCGGCGAGTACTCTCGACTCGGCGCTTTGGTTGCTGACCTCTTCGGCGCTGGACGCGATCTCCTCGACGGTCGCGCTGAATCCGGAGACGTCACCTTGGGTACGTTCGAGTTCGGCTGCTTGCTCGTCGACGAGCTGGGTGATCTCGTTCGAGCGATCCGCGACTTCGGTTGTCGACTCGCTCAGCTGTTCCATGGATGTCTCGACATTGTCCGAGAGCTCTTCCTGGAGGTCGGCGAGCGTCTCCCGCTGTTCGACGACGGTGGTGACGTCGAAGAGCAGCTCGACAGCCCCAACGACCTCGCCAGTGGGTGTCTGGATCGGGGTCGCAATCGCTCGGGCGTGTGCCTGTCTTCCATCTGGACGCTCGGCAGATCGGAACTCGTCTTCGCGGATGGGTCTTCCGGTGCGGACGACTTCTTCAGCGAGGGTCTCGTCTTCGCCCTCGGTACCGAACACGTCGTATGCGTTCATCCCGACTGCCTTGTCTGCGGGGAGGCCGAGGAGATCGGCTGTTGCCGTATTCCACTGGGTGATGTCGCCGGCGTCGTCAACGACAAACGCTGCCTCAGGGAGTGTCTCGATGAACTGCTCGAAGGCATGGCGCCAGAAGTCGTTATTTGATTCTGTATTTCGGTCTTGGAGGTGATCGTTCCGCGTGGCTGTGGCCATGCCGAGTGGGGACGATCAAGGTATGTGTGGGTTTTGCTCCTGTTATTGCTTTTGATAGGGCCCCAATTCGCGGGAGGGAATGATTGTATTCACCACGATTAATTGTTGATATTATGATAGCCGCGACCCCAAGTCACCGTTCCGGAGAGCAACGTATCCGACAGTGAGCGCAGCGACACAGAGCACCGCTGCGCCGTTGACTGCCCCGTACACCCCGACGAACTGTGCCGGGCCGGTGAACGTCGGCCGGACCAGCATCGGCAGAACCTCCGCAGCCTCACCGAAGTTCGCCAGCCCGTAGATGTTGTTTATCGCAAAGTTGATCAGGAAGTGGACGCCGATTGGCAGCGCCAGCGAGTCGGTCCACACGTACGCGGCGCCGAGGAGGAGCCCCAACATCACCCGGAAGCCGAACTTTTCTAGCGTCCCCGGGAAGTGCCCGAGACTGAATATCAGCGATGACGCCACCACCCCTGCCACGACCGCACCGCGGTCGGACAGCCACCGACTCCGGAGTCCTTCGACGGCACTCGTCAGAATGAGGCCCCGATAGACCAGCTCTTCCCAGAAGGCCACAAACGCCCACTGGAGGGTGTACGCTCCGAACGCAGCGACGAACGGCAACACGTTGGCGCCAACGCCGCCCGAAAACAGCTCGGAGACGGTCGCCCACCCGGCGAGCAGACTCGCGGGGAGTGCCACACCCATCCCTACCAGAGCCACGACGCTGCCAGCGGCGAAGTCCTTCAGGAATGACGGGCTGAACGCCAGTCCGTAGTCGGTCAGCGGTCGCCGGTCAACGTACTTCGCGAACACAACTGCGAGGAGGAGTCCAACGAGCGCACCGATCAGGTTGGTCGCGGCTCCGTTGACAGACGGCGGGAGTTCGGTGCCCGCGAGCGCCAGCGCCGGGAGCACGAAAATCCCCACGAGCGCGGCGACGTACACTCCGAGGATCCGCCAGAGTGCGCGGGGGCGATTCTCATTTCGATTCCACAGCACGGAGGCGACGCATCCGATGATTCCACCGTAATTAGTTCGCCGGTCGTCATCGGCCGACTGGGATCCGGTTCCTTCGAAGTTGGTGTCGGTGTCTGCTTCGGTCATCGACACCTGAACGCATGGACGCATAGAAAAAGGCCGATTTCCCTGGCTTCACTGGTTGAAGTCAACCTACCGTCGTATATGGGCTCGGGCGTGGTATCAGTCTCGGCGTGGCATCCACAGTCCGTAGAGGATCAGTCCCAGACCGGTGAATTCGGGGATTTGGAGGAGGAGATTGAGGACCGCGGTGGGAAGTTCCAAGACGCAAGTGAAGATGAGGGCCAGCGGGGCCTGAACGAACAACACCAGTATGAATCCGATCGCGATGTACAACATCGGACGGCTCTGATTCTGCCGGTATGCCGTGTAAGCGAGGTAACCGATCCCCAAACCGATGATCATCGGGATCACCTCGCTCACCTGTCGAATCGTTCGTAGCGTTTCGAGATCAATCGATTGGAGCGGTGTATCGAGCATATTAGCTTCCCTCTACGAACTGCGTGAAGCGGTCTGCCATCCGTTTCCGCCGTGAAATTGTAATCTCAAAGCCGTCTTCGCTGAGATCGAGTTCGATGCCATCGAGATCCGTCCGGTAGAGTTTGTAGTTCTTCCCGTCGGTGACTGGCTGGATATCTTCAGTAACCAGATCGTACTCGCGGAGTCGTTCGAGTCGACGGTAGACAGTCGGCTCCGAGACCCCGGCGCAATCGCTGAGCTCCGCCGCCGAGCAAGGTTCCTTCTTTGTCTCGACGAGAATCGTGCGCGTACACTCGTCCCCAAGCAAATCTGCGAGCGCTTCGGGATCTCGCACCCCGGACACTGTGCGTGTGCCATCTCTTGTTTTGGCAATATAGGTTGTGCCGTTCTGGGCTTTCTGTCCGGCTTCACTCAGAGAAGCCGTCGGAAACTCTCATTGATACCAGCGATCACGTTTCGAGTACGGATGTCGAACGGACAGACGCACACCCCAACGAGCATACTCCTCCCGACGGTGTCTTGGAGTCCCGCCTGCGGCGATGTCGCCGCACAGTTGGGTTCAGAAGACGAGCTCCTCATCATCCACGATACCGAGGACGACCCGGTTACGGACCGAGAGCGGTTCCCTGAGAACGTTCGGTTGGTCCCCGCTGGCGACCCCGTCGGGTGTTCCGGGAAAGCGAATGCCATCGCTGCTGGGATGGAGGCCGCCAATCACGACCGTCTCGTCTGGACCGACGACGATTTTTACCATCCGCCCGACTGGCTCGACACGCTCCGCCGTGACTACGCTGACTACGGTCCGACGACGGAACTGCCGGCGTTTGTGGGTCAGGACCCACTCGCGATCCTGTTGGAACCGATTTACGTTCTCGGCGGAACGCTCGGGACGTATGTGGGTGATCACGCTTGGGGCGGAGCTGTCATCTTTGACCGAAGTGATCTTGATGAGGCAGGGTTTCTTTCGGAACTCCGCCAGACTATCAGCGACGATGGCCTTCTCGGGGAGCACACCGACGTGACGTCCGTTCGGCGTGTACGCAAAGTACCAATGGGTGGGAGTCTTCGACAGACGCTCGAACGACACGTTCGATTCAATAAAATTTTCGCAACCCACGATCCCGGAGTCGCGAAGCTCTCCTTCGGAGCGTTGACCGCCGTTCTCGTCGGGTGTCTATTCTTTCCGTTCCTCGCAGTGGGGCTTACCGCAGTAACAGCAGGTGTGTATGCTGCCTTCGGCGTTCGCCGAGCGTCACTACTCCTCGCTGTGCCAGCGCTTATCGCAGCCGTTCCACTGGGAGTGTATGGCTTTACCCGAGATACGTTCATCTGGGCAGGTCGGCGTTATCGCTGGCGCTCAAAGTTTGATGTCGAGGCAGTAGACGAGTAGTTTCCATTCAGTGCGTGTCAATCAATGGTGAATGGGCGATATGTAGCAGCGAATTCCGCGATAATGCTGTAAGCAGAGTTTCACAGTTAGAAGCACTGACCTCCGGTTTAACAGGTTTCCCGCGTTCGGTGAAGTTGTGACAATGACAGGTCCCGCGATTGAAATAGACGGATTGAGCAAACGGTTCGGTGACGTGACCGCTGTCGATAGTGTTGATTTGACCGTTGAATCGGGCGAAATCTTCGGGTTTTTGGGTCCGAACGGGGCTGGAAAGTCCACCACGATCAACCTGCTGTTGGACTTCGTGCGACCGACGAGTGGAAGTGCGTCCATGCTTGGACTAGATGTCTCGAAGGACCGCGAAACGCTCCACAGCCGGATCGGCGTCGTTCCCGAGAACTACGGATTATACGACAGACTGAGCGGTCGGCGACACGTGGAACTCGCGGCCAAACTGAAAGACGCTGACGACGATCCCGACGAGCTACTCGATCGGGTCGGCCTCTCACAAGAAGACGCGAACCGGGCCGCCGGGGACTATTCGACGGGGATGAGCCAGCGACTCGCCCTAGCGATGGCACTTGTCGGTGCGCCTGATCTGCTCATCCTCGACGAACCGACCAGCGGTCTCGACCCGAACGGCGCCCGGGAACTCAGAGAGATCATTCAGGCGGAAAACGATCGCGGCGTGACGGTGTTCTTCTCGAGTCATATTCTCGAACAGGTCGAAGCCGTTGCCGACCGAGTCGGCATCATGAATGAGGGAGAGCTCGTTGCGATTGACAGTATCGGCCGCCTCAGACGCCAGCTCGACACTGGCGCGCAAGTGATACTCGACGTGGACCGACAACCGGAGCGCAGTCTGGGTGACCTCCCGAACGTACGCGACATCGATGTAGGCGGCGGGACCGTTCGGGGAACCTGTCTTGAACCAGCGGCGAAACTCCAGTTCATCGACCGGGTTCGCGAGCTGACGACGGTCACCGACGTGCGGATTGAGGAGTCATCGCTTGAGGATCTGTTCGCCAGCTACACCGGTGAAGACACGACGGACAGTCAGACCGAGACGGTAGTCCCGGGTGGTGTCGCGTAATGAGCGTTCGCACCATCGCCCGGAAAGACTTGGCCGATGCCAGTCGTTCGAAGGCTCTGTGGGCGGTTATCTTAATCGTCCTCCTGTCGACGGCCGGGATCACGACACTCCTCGCAGTAACCAGCGACATGGCAGCCGGTGAGGTATTCTCACTTTCGTTCCAACTCGCTGTGACGATGCTTCCCATCGTTGCGCTCGTGCTCGCCAAAGGGGCAATCACTGCCGAGCGGGAGTCCGGGTCGCTCCGAGTCTTGCTGAGCTTGCCGCCGTCACGCCGGGACGTTCTCGTCGGGAAGCTCCTCGGACGGACAGCCCTGATGCTCGTCGCCACGCTTATCAGCGGGTTCGTGACTGGTCTCGTCGTCCTCACGATACTGGGTGGGACGTTCGGTTCACTGGCGGCATTTATCGGGTTTCTCGGCCTCATGGGCGTGGCGTTCGTCGCTATCGGAGTGGGGATCTCCGCGGGTAGTTCGAGCGACAGTCGTGCGACCGCCGTCGCCGTCGGAGCCTACATGATCTTGGTCGCGTTGTGGAACCTGATCCAGAGTGCTATCCAGTACGGCGCCATCGAACTGGGTCTGATGACCGAGGGCAGCGCGCCGGCGTGGATGAAATTAGTCGGGCTGTTCCCGCCCAACCGCGCCGCGAGGGCTGCCTATCGGAACACTGTTGCGGGGCAGCTCTTCGGAACGGACCCGTTCGCGTCGGTCTGGCTGCCGGTTCTCCTCCTGTTGGCCTGGATCGTGGTTCCTGTTACGATCGGGTATCTCCGTCTCCGTGACGCCCAGATCGGGTGATAGGTTAGCCAAGTGGAGCCGGATCCCGATCCTCATCGCCCGATTCGGGTATCGCCTCTCGCTCCAGAAAATCTAACGCGATACGACTGCTATCACCGCTGAGGCGGTCGAGCGAGGAATATCAGGCCGTACTATCATCAGTAGGTTGTGTCATCGACTGTCAGATTCATCCCCGGCTTCAGGGCGGGGCTTTCTTTTCGCACTTCCGTAACGATGGACCGACCGAATGAATGCTCCGTCGAGACTGCTTGCTCACGGTTGGGTTCGGCAGGCACTGCTTCAACTGTCGACCCACTCGACAGTTGTCTCTAGGAACCGGAAATCTACTCGAGGACAGAGAGGTTGAATTGGAATCTGAGCTGTGGGAGGACAGCGATAACAAGAGCGCGGAGTACTCGTCGTGTGCCTCGACACCGCAATTTATTACTAATATCTGAATCTTAAAAACCGAAGTGATATTGGATTCAGCAGTATTCAGCCGACGAGAGGTTCTCTTCTTCGCGCAGTGGCAATTTAACAGTTTGGCCCGTACGTTGGGTCGCGTTAAGTTAGAGGATGAGGCGCTCGACTTCAGAGTGTCTATGGCCGAAACCGAGCGCCTCAGCGAACGTATCGCGTGGATTGACTTGTCGTTTGTGGAGCGAGATCGAACGCCGCGATGGGCGATTGAAGTAGGGATCCGCTGTCACTTGGCCGGTATGTCACTTCGTGAGGTAAGTAAGCATCTCGAAAGGTTTGGGATCGTTCGGAGCCACGTCGCGATCCATAACTGGGTTCATAAAGCCGATCTACAGCCGATCTCGACCGTCTCAGAGGATCAACTCGCGGTTGACGAAAAGATGATCCGCCTCCACGGCCAGAAGTTCTGGCTGTACGGCGCGGTTGATCCACAGACGAACGAGATCCTTCACGTGAGTCTCTATCCGACCGCAAATAAACAGACGACGCGATGGTTTCTCACCGAGCTCCACCGGCGTTACCAGCTCGATAACGTGGAATTTCTCGTCGATGACGCAGACTATCTCGGATCTGTTCTCGCTGACGACGGCTATCGATTTCAAGTCATTCGACATGGAAATCGGAATGCCATCGAACGTGTCTTTTGGGAAATAGAACGACGAACATTATCGTTTGCGAATAGTTTCAGCAATGTCGCGTTAGAGACAGCTCAAAATTGGCTCGAAGCCCTCGCCGTCTACCACAATTCACGCCAAACTTAACGCGACCGTACGTTGGGGTGGTCAGTATGGCTGCCAGACGTATACTACGATACCGTATAGTATGCCGGAGAAGGCACCGTAAGAGATAGCCTCCACTGGCGCGTCTCCTAGAAGGAATGAAACGGCTGAGACTGTAACGATCCAGAGAAGACCGTGAAGCAAAGCGGTTCGTTGTCGCTCAGTCGTGGGCAAAAGACTGCTCGGCAGGCGCTGCTTGGAAGGCATAAATGATCGTGGAGCAGGGATCTCCTTGAGTCTAAGCACACAATACGACAGGGCCGCTGGCGGTGGAGGGCCGATACACAGGGTGAGTGGCGGCCAGTGAACGCCAAAGCGGGGGAGGGGGAGGTGATGAGAGATCCCACCAACTGTGCCACGGCGATGGGACGAGCTCAACAGTCGGATACTTGTTGTCGGCCGCCTCCGACCGGCGGCTACGTGAACCATATAGCCCTCGAAACATCAACCCATCAGCAGTGTTTCACGCCGCGAAACAACAACGCTTCTCGTCAAGAATGTCGATGATCCGTTGGTGTGTCTCGTGGAAGCGAAAGCAGCAAACCGCAAATTAGTGCGAGTTTCGAAACAAGACGCTACAGGCGATGTCCGGCAATGCTTCGAAAATATACCTTTTGGCTCTGCTGAAATTCTCAGCAGGTGAGATATTCTGGCCCGGTTGTGGTCAATACAGGAGATTATATAGTCTCAACCAATTCAGCAACTGATTCGACGACATCGTCCGGGCGGTACGCGAACTCTGTGAGTTCGTCACGACTAGTCGACCCAGTGAGTACGAGGTACGTAGTCAGGCCAGCCTCGATGCCGGCCACGACATCGGTGTCCATGCGATCCCCTACCATCGCCGTCGATTCGGAGTGCGCGCCGATCCGATTGAGGCCACTCCGGATCATCACTGGATTGGGTTTGCCAACGAAGTACGGCTCTTGCCCAGTGGCTTCCGTAAGGAGCGCAGCAACGGAGCCGGTAGCCGGGAGTGGGCCCTCAGGTGAGGGTCCGGTAGCGTCCGGGTTCGTTGCGACAAACCGCGCGCCCTGATCAATCAGTTGGACGGCCTGTGTGATATTCTGGAACGAATACGTGCGGCTCTCCCCGAGAACGACGAAATCTGGGTCAGTATCGGTCAGCGTGTAGCCCACCTTATGGAGCGCTGTCTTCAGTCCAGCCTCACCGATAACGTAGGCGGACGCATCTGGGACTTGATTTGACAAAAACTGTGCCGTGGCCACGGCCGAGGTCCAAATCCGCTCCTCTGGAACATCAATACCCACATCCGCAAGACGGGCAGACAGATCGCGACGCGTGTAAATTGAGTTGTTCGTGAGCACGAGAAACTCCTTGTCCTGCTCTTGAAGCCGGCCGATGAACTCTTTCGCCCCCGGGAGAGCAACCTCCTCATGTATCAGCACTCCATCCATATCAAGGAGCCACGTGCTGGGTTGGTCTTGTGTATGAGACATAGGAAGAAGCTATTAGAACTGTGTTCGCCGTGGACTTGAAAGTTTACAGGCTGTCGAGGCGAATGCCACGGGGCTTGACCCCGTGGATGAAGCCGACACTCCGTGACACAAGCCATTAACTAGCAACACAGCGATAATCGAGGTACGGCGATGTGGTATGACTACCGCTTCCGCGCCTACCCTGACCGAACAGGTGTGACTGCGGAAGTGGAACGCCACATCGACATCCACCGCCAAGCATACAACCACACCCGCTACGAATACAGTGTCCTCGACACCGACGAGGACAACATCGGTTCGGCGTACCAACACCAGAAACGCCTCACCGAATGGAAAGACGGGTGGCCTGTGTTCTCCAAAGTCCACTCGAAGACGTTACAGAAGACCGTCGAACGCTTCTACGACAACCTCTCGAACCTCTCCGAGAAGAAGCAGAACGGGCACAAGGTCGGGTGGCTCAACTGGAAGTCCCCAAGCGAGTACCAGAGTATGACGTATTCGCAGTCTGGCTTCGAACTCAAAAACACGAGTGGCCGGACTGCCACAATCTGGCTCTCCAAAATCGGTGACATCCCCATTCGATATCACCGTTCCATCCCCGACAACGCAGACATCAAAGAGGTGACGCTGAAGAAAGAGACGACGGGTGACTGGTACGTCACGTTCGGCCTCGAAGTCGAAGACACCACGCTCCCCGAGAAACCCGCTGTAGACGACGTGGATGTTGAGGACTGCGTTGGCCTCGACCTCGGCATCCAGAACTACATCTACACGTCTGACGGCAACAGCGTGGACTGGCTTGACCTCTCCGACGAGTACGAACGCCTGCGTCGGGAGCAGCGCAATCTCTCCCGGAAAGAACACGGGAGCAACAACTGGGAGAAACAGCGCCGTGGGGTTGCCAAGATTAAGCGCAGAATCAAGCGGAGGGTTGAAGACTTCCAGCACAAGCTCACGACGTGGCTCGTCACGACGTATGACGCCGTGTTCGTGGAAGACTTGAACGTCTCGGGAATGCTTCAACAGCGTGAGAACGCTCGGAATAAGCAGGATGCCGCGTGGCGCGGATTCATCGAGATGCTGGAGTACAAGGGCGACCTGTACGGTACGCACGTCGTCCAAGTAGATCCTGCGGGGACGACCAAAGAGTGCGCTGAATGTGGTGTCGAGACGGACAAACCGTTGTGGGTGCGGGAACACAGTTGTCCGAGTTGCGGGTTCGAGGCGGATAGAGACGCGAATGCGTCGTACAACGTTCTTTTTCGCGGCCTTCAAGAGTTAGGTCTGGGACAGGCCGAATCGACGCCCGTGGAGACTGCGACCGCTGTGGAAACCGATGGAGGACAGTCTTCGTCGGTTCCTGTAAGTCGCGTCGTTGAAACGGGAAGCCTCGGGGCTTGACCCCGAGGCGGTTCACGACGCGCTTGACATCCTCCCACGGCTGAAGCCGGGGGATTCGTCCGCGTTTACGCGGAGGAGGATGTCAACTGTAGCGATGCCGGACACCCAGCGCCGGCGACGACAGTTTCTCCATGACAGAAAATTCGGGGCGAAAACCTCGCCTTTCAGGTCAGGGAGGATGTTAAGGTCGGTTTCGGTGATGAAGGATAGTGGACTACAGACCTGCGTTTCCGGCACTGAAACGCGACAGTACAATTTTGAATCAACCGCATCAGTACCTATCCGGATGCTGGGGGGGATACAATCGAAAGAGCTGGCACTGCTGGTTTGGTTGGTGGCGACGTTCGCTATTGGAACAGTGGTGTATTCGCCGTTGAATGGGCTTGCGCTCTCTGTGCCAACGACCTGGGGATTGTGGGCGCTGTTGATGTTGCGTGAGAGAGAATAGAACATTCGTAATCAGAGGAGGGCCCAGGATAACTTGCGTCGAATTTTTGAAGGAAGCTAGCCCAGATTCGTGTACACCCGTCGTGTCTGTGCGGCGACAACAACAAGACCAACACCGACGGCGGCGAAGACAATCGGGACTCCCAACGACGTGCCCCGAGCGGTGACGCCGGCAAAGTCAGCAACGAATCCACCGTTGAGCGGACCGATGTACCAAAGTCCGAGATACAACGCTTCGAACAGCCGAGGCGATCCAGTCCATAACCCAGCAGCGAGTGCGAGCGACGGCGGGAAGATGACGAGACCCGTCACTCCGATGAGTGCGGTGGGGCCTCCTGTGGCCACAGCGATCGCAAACGCACCGGCCCCGACGACGATGGTGATTAAACAGCCGGCAATCCACTCGCCGACAAGCTGGCCAACCGGGTAGTCGGACGTGAGAACTTGAGGGCGAATCCCATGACGAGCGGTCTGTGAGCCGATCTGTGACCAAACGAAGAGTGGCCAGACCGCGACCAACGAGAGCAGCCCCCGGGCAGCTCCCTCAGTGCCACCACCAGTGAGGGCGATTCCAGCTGGCACGACCGCCAACAGCCCCGCACCGAGATACCACCAACGCGGTTGTCCACGCAGGAGACGACGAAGTTCCATCGTGAGGACGCGCCGAAACCCGCCGGCACCACGACGGGTAACCGGAGGAATCGTGACATCATCACCAACAGGCGAAGGGGACACAGCCGGATCAGCCGTGTCTGTTGGAGTTTGTGGATTGGACGCTGTCTGTGTCGCAGTCTCAGGGGGAGTCTCGTCGAGCGGGAGGCGCCGACGTACCTTCTCCACTACCCCGCCGGTCGTCCGAAACCAATTAAACGGCAGTGCCGCGACAAGCGTTACGGCCAGTCCGACGGCGACAGTACCCAATCGCTGAGCGAAGAACCACGCCGGCCACGGGCCTCCCTCGTACCGGAACGTTTGCGCGTTGGATCCACCTGTTCCGAAGTTCGCGAAGCTACTCTCGAATCCCGGCACAGCGGCCTGTATTGATTCGAAGGTGAGATCGTACGCGAGGGTGAGCCCGACAATATCGAGCGCTTTCACAGTCGTCGGGACAGCGGCCGGGACTGCCGTTTCCGGACGCGCCGACTGTGCGGAGAGCAAGAAGATGGCCCCGAAAAAGTACGCTATCCGACCGAGGGTTCCAGCGAGCAGATTGATCGTGCCAAACAGCATCGCGACCGCGCCAACAAACACGGTAAGTGGAACGACCATCACAAAGACTGGCCAGCTGATGGCAATTGGGTCGGTGGCACGGACCCCGTAGATCGAGTGGTTGACGACCGCTGCGCCTGCGAGTACCGCTGCGGTGAGAACGCCGACGGCGGTGTTGCTCAGTAGTTTTCCGAGTAGGTACACCGGTTTACTGGTCTGTGAACTGGTTACCACCGGGAGGTGCCCGTGGCGGTCATCGCGTTCAAGCGACCCGCGAAGCACGTAGAATCCGGCCAGAAGCATGACCGCTGATCCGGCCATCCCAGCGTTGAGCCCGACGAGGTGAGAGGTCAGCGCGCCGTTGACGTTCGGCCCGTTGGAAACCGTATAGAAGACGCCAAACGAGCCCGAGTTGATCAGGTATCCGACATAGATGACAACGGCAAAAAAGATGAGTAGCTTTCGCGACCGAACACGAGCGATAATGTCAGTCCGAGCAATATGATAGGCTCGGCGGACGTCAGTTCGCATGCGTAACCGTTTGGAGATATGCGTCTTCGAGCGATGCGGTGACCTGCTCGGCGTCGGTGGTCGGCGGATCCTCCGCGACAAGCCGAACATCGACGCCGTCTGCCCGTTGGACGGTGTTACAGATGGGGAACTCTTGTCCGAGTTGCTCTAGCGTCGACTGGGAGACCCGGCATTCGTAGACATCGCCGTCAACGGACTTGATCAGCGACTCGGTTGGTGCGTGGGTGAGTAACTGCCCGTCTTCTAACACGGTAACCGTGTCAGCTGTCGCCTCAATGTCCGCGACGACGTGTGTCGAAAAAATCACGACGCGATCATCAGCGGTGTCAGCCAGCGCATTACGCATGCGAACGCGCTCCTCCGGATCGAGGCCGACGGTTGGTTCGTCGACGACCAACAGCTCGGGGTCGTTAAGCAACGCTTGTGCAATCCCTGCCCGCTGCCGCATACCACCAGAGAACGTGTCGAGGCGCCGATCACGCACGTCGGTGAGGTTCACGAGGTCGAGCAACGCTTCGATCCGCGCGCTCGCCGTTTCGGAATCAAGCCCCCGTAGCGCCGCCACGTACTCGAGATACTCCTCAAGCGTTAACGTCGGACGCTCTTCGGTAGACTGGCGGAACTAGCGGAATACATTGACAGCGATACAGTCCACGAGACTGTGGATCGGTGCCCCAGTAAGGTTCAGTGACCGGAGGAAGCCGTAGGTCCGAGCGGCCTGCTCCA